>CALDNB010000023.1 GCA_937914775.1 uncultured Clostridia bacterium | reverse complement strand
CGACTTAGAACAAAATGGTTTTGATAAAGTAATAAATGAAAATGGCGAATGGTATCTGACAGCTGGTTCTACAGAAGGTGAAGTTACTGTAACTGCTACTGATGCGGATGGTAAAACAGGAACTGCGACAATCAATATTAAGGATATGGAAATAACAGGAGCTGATTCAGTTGGTATTGAAAGTGAAATCACTCTTGACAAGCAGTATGCACCACCTAACACAACAAAATATATATGGTTTTCTTCTGACGGATCCAAGGCAACTGTAGACCAAAATGGTAAAGTTACAGGCGTTGCTGCAGTTATCTTCCTGCTTACTTCTGTTTTGCTTTCAATTTTGTAATTAATTAAACTGTCCGAAACGGACAGTTTTTTTATTTCGAAAGGAAAATTTATGGATATTATAGAATATTTAAACGAAAAGAATTACAGCGTAGAGTTTAATTACGCCGTCATAAAAGAATTAGAAAACATTCCCGACATTATTCCGGATAACGAAATAAATAGTCGCGAGAATCTTTTTGACGAAACCATTATCACTATTGACGGCGAAGACGCAAAAGATTTAGACGATGCCGTTTCCCTTAAAAAACTTAAAAACGGCAACTACCTTTTAGGGGTTCATATTGCAGACGTAAGCCACTATGTCAAAGAGGGTACCGCCATTGACGACGAGGCATTTATACGGGGCACAAGCGTTTACCTTGCAGATACCGTTGTTCCTATGCTTCCTAAAAAACTGTCAAACGGCCTTTGCAGTCTTTTGCCCCATAAACCACGCCTTGCTCTTTCCTGTATAATGGAAATACTGCCAAACGGCGGCGTTATAAACTACGAAATTAAAAAGACTGTAATTAAAACAAAATACAGAATGGATTATAATACCGTTTATAAAATACTGGACGGTGATATGTCTGGGCGTGAAAAATACGCCGAAATCGTGCCCCTCCTTGAACTTATGCGCGAACTTGCACTTGTTTTAAGGGATAAGCGTTGCCGCCGCGGAAGTATTGATTTTAACTTCCCAGAGGCAAAGGTTGTAACAGACGAAAACGGCAAGGTAACAGACATTGTCAAATATAAAATAACTATAGCAAATAAAATAATCGAAGAATTTATGCTTGTTGCTAATGAAACAGTTGCAAAGCATCTTTTAAATAATGATTTGCCCGGGGTATTCCGTATTCACGAAGAGCCCGAAAGTGAAAAGATAACACGCCTTGCAGGTGTTGTAAAACCTCTTGGGTATAAATTTAAACTAAAAGAAACAGTAAGTCCCAAGGCAATGCAGAATCTGTTGTTTGAAATAACAGGTACTGACGCAGAACTTGCAATAAGTACAATTATGCTTCGCTCTATGATGAAAGCAAGATACTGCGAGGAAAACCTTGGTCACTTTGGTCTTGCGGCACAGCATTACTGTCACTTCACTTCTCCCATAAGAAGATATCCCGACTTGTTTGTTCACAGAATACTTTCTATGGAAATAAAAGGAGAACTGACCGACGAAATCAAATCTGTTATGTTTGTAAATGCAAAAAGGGCAGCACTACAAAGTAGTGAAACCGAAGCCGATGCAGTTATTGCAGAGCGTGACTATGTTGACTATAAGGCTTGTGAATTTATGTCAGATAAAATAGGGCAAAAATTTTCAGGGGTTATTTCCTCTACTACCTCCTTTGGCTTCTTTGTCCAGATGGATAATACAGTTGAGGGCCTGGTAAGAATGGTTGACTTAGATGACGATTACTATGAGTTTGACGAAAATAACTTCGTCCTCTTTGGTAAGCGTTCAGATAAAGTATATAAAATCGGTGACAGAATAGATGTAATTTTATCAAAAGTAAACACCGAATTAAAACAAATAGATTTTGTTCCCTATAAAGAAAAACAGATAAAAAAACGGGGTGAAAAAACTAATGGCACAAGGAGAAAACACAGCAAAAAATCAAAGCATAAAGGTCGTCGCTCAAAATAAAAAAGCCTTTCACGACTACTTTATAGAAGAAAAATTCGAGTGCGGAATAGAACTTTTCGGTACAGAAGTAAAATCTATAAGACAAGGAAAAGTTAATCTTAAAGACTCCTTCGCCTCTGTGGAAAAAGGTGAAATGTTTGTAACAGGTATGCACATAAGCCCTTATGAACAGGGAAACATATTTAATAAAGACCCTTTAAGAAAAAGAAAACTTTTAATGCATAAAAGGGAAATTATGAGACTGCTTGGACTTGTAAAGCAACAGGGCTACTCTTTAATTCCTACTTCCGTTTATTTTAACGGCTCAAAAGTAAAAGTTGAACTTGCTCTTGCAAAGGGTAAAAAACTGTACGATAAGCGTGAAGACGCTGCAAAACGTGACGCAAAAAGGAACATTGACAGAACCATAAAAGAACATAATAAGTTTTAAAAAATACTTGACATTTAGCCGAAATAGCCGTATAATATTTACTGCGTGATAAAAATCTGGGTGTAGCGCAGTTTGGTAGCGTGCTTGAATGGGGTTCAAGAGGCCGGGAGTTCAAGTCTCCCCACTCAGACCAAACGCAAAAAGCCATATATATAGGCAAAATACCTAGTATATATGGCTTTTATTATATTTTTGACTTTGTGATTTTTAGTAAATTTTGGTAAAAAATAGCGTTTTTATGGATGTCAAAATGATGTCAATGATGTCAAAATGATGTCAAAAAAGGGGTTGATTTTCAACCCCTTTTTTCGTTTACTTCTTCTGCTGCAGATATTGATAAAATATCTTCTTTGCCTCGGTCATTGTGGAATAACGTGCAGACTCAACAGTATCGTATAAACTTTCTATACTTCTGTAATTGTGCTGGAACGCTTCGCCCAACTTCTTTTCGTATAAGTGTAAATACACTTTCTGTAATTTAAGCATATCGTCATCTGATAACTGTGTCTCGTAACTGATGCCCTGCTTCTTGTTGGTGTACTTAAACGTCTTGCTGACCATCGGCGCATATATCGTGTCGCAGTCATAACCTCTCTGACGCATCGAAGTATATAAACGTCTCACCTGCTGACTGTACTTAAAGCCACCTGCATCCTGCAACCTTTTGCATTGGTCGTAGGAATACTTTGAAAGATTTGTAAGCATTGTCGCCTGCTCTTCTGACATTTTTAATTCCTGTGTAAGTGAATATGCATCTGCCTCGTTGTACTTTTCGGGTAACTGCTTTTTAAATGTAAAATAGTCACCAACACTAACTTTGCTTTTTTTCGCAAGTGTTGCTTTAAGCACGTCTGATTCCGGCTCGTATTTTGACACTTTAGTTTTCGAAATGCCTTTTGAATAAGAGTAAATTTCCTCAATTAACTCCGCCTTTTCCACGTCACTTGCCTTTTTGTAATAATCCGTGGCAATTAATGTCTTGATACCGTCAAGAGCAGACTTGCTGCACTCAGAAGCATATTTTCTGTATTTTGCGTTGGTAAGGAATACGTCTTCTCCATTCACCTTAAATGAATTGTCAGGAACTGTGTAATCAAGTGATATGCCTGTGTCTGCTTTTTTAAGCCGCATTATCTCCTGGTAAGCAGCATTGTCAGCGCCAAGTTTAACATTGCCCACAAATTTGTCGTTGGACATAATTCTGTAGAAAGTGTTCTTTCGAGATATTTCGTTCTTTGCATTTCTGACACCTATTACGTTCTGATATGCCTCGTACTTTGACACGCCACTTTCCGTAACCTTGTCATAATACTTCTGCTCTGTATCAGTAAGTCCTTTGCCGCCTGCATCGTAAAAATCTCTTGTGTCTTTTAATGATGACGGCCCAAGAATTGCACCTTTGATGTAATTACCCAGCGTTTGCTCAACTCCGTACTTTAATTTACCCTTGTTGTCAAGCACTTCACCCTTCATAACAGTTGAGATACCCTGAACAGTCTTTTTTGCCTGATTTAACCCGCCAAATTTATTAAATCCATAAGCCAATGGAAGAATACCGTCTGTAATAAGATTTTCAACATTCTTACCAACATCTCCCTCTCCGCTAACAAGATTTTTAATTGATGAGCCGATTGATACCATATCAGGAATTGCCATCGCAGCAGGAATACGTCCACCGCCAAGCAAGGAACCAACAAACGGTATCTGGTCTGTAATTTCTTCCTTTGCTGTTTTAAAAACAGCACCTACACGGTCGAATCCATCGTTGTTTTTTTCATACTTGATTTTTTCACCCATAAGCATATCAAGTTTGTTTGGTATTCTTATACCGGTGTATGACTCGATGCAGGACTCAACAAACCCTAACGGATCAATGGCAATTTTTCTGCCGGTGATTTTTTCAAAAAACTCGTTGTAAATATAAGCAGAAATCAAATACTTGATAATGTAATTTGCAAGACCTTTTATGCCCTTTTCATCTAAAATACGTTTCGGTGCATCTTTAAATAAAAATTGTAACTGGTTGTTAACCTCAAGTTGGAATGAAGTAAATAACCTTTTTTTAAAAGTCGTTTCAGTGAATATAAGAGGTAAATCACCTTTTCCACGTCCTGCAATAAGAGATTTAGCAAAATCGTCTGCTTCCGCTAACGCTTCTGCCTCTGACATCTTGCGAACTCTCATGTTTTCGTAATATCTTGCACGTACTATTGCCTGACAAACAAATAAATCAGTGTGCTCCATTAAGTTTGCTGCTTCGCCGAATTTTTGTAATTTAGTTTCTCCTGCAGCAAATGCACCTTTTCTGATTGTAAGGAAATCAGACTTATCTGCAAAACCGTCACTCTCTTTGATGTTTTTAATAGTATCATACATTCCGCATGCAAAATCTCTGCTGTTTATTACTGAATACGCCTGTTGTAATGGAACCGTGTTTGATAAAGCACTCGAAACATTGTGTAACACCATGTTTACAGCATAATTTTTCTGCCACCAAAGGGAAAGCCGATATGTAAGAGTTCTGCCGAAATTCTTTTCGTCAGGCCTATCCGCATAGGATTTCTTGTTTGCAAGAACATTAGTATATTCTGTAAGCCAGTTTACAAGACCGTTGTGCTTTGATAAGTTCTTTGTTGTAAGGTCATCAATACGTGATTTTTTATCCTCAAACGCAATAAAAGGGTCTTCTTCAATTTTCTTGATTGCTTCCTGGACACCTTTTTTCGAATATTTGTACCTGATGGCGTTGTCAAGTGCTCTTAAGCGCTGAATATTTTCTGTTTGAAAAATAACATCTGCAGCGCCTTTAATATATCTGTTAAATCCTTCCACTGCATCAAATGTTGTTGTATTACCTTTTCTCTGCAAAGCATTCTGGAAAAAGGTCTTCCCTGGTCTGAAGGCAGCAGTTTTGCCTGTTAAATCTGCAGGTAACTCTGTAACAGAAGTGTCAACACCTATAACTTTTGCAATTTTGTTCAATAAATTGCTGTCATCTTCCGTGAAATGCGGAAAATAGTCTTTTCTGTACTCAATCGGGCCGTAACCATTTGCAATTAAAACATCATTTATCTGCTTAAATATGTCATTGTAAATAGCACGGAACTCCTTAATTGCAAAATTTATTTTTTTCATATCAAGGTTTTTGTGCTCCAAAAAGAAATCTTCCAGTTCCTTTGTAAGTTCCTCTTTTTTTGCAGCATCATTTTCGTTTGTTATAGATGCCTGCTTTTCTCCGATAAATTGTACTGCTTCACTTTCTTCCTTTGTTAACTTAAGCGCATCAACTCTTTTTGCATAACCGTTGATGAATTTAACAGTTTTTGCGTTGGCTTTACCTATTGGAACGAAAAACTTGTTGATTATTCTGTTTGCAACATCCTCGTTTTTAACAATAGAACGAATAATACGCTCAGGAGTTAAAAGAGTAAACTTAAACATTGCCTTGCTGTCTTTCCAGTCGTCAGAACTTTCAATTAACGCTTCCGCTTCTGCTCTGTACATTGCCTTTATTCCGTCATTGTGTTTACTGATGCTTCTTTCGGTATCAAATAACTCCTTCTGTGCATTTCCTAACTCAATAACACCCTCACGCCAACAATCTTTTGGAATTTCATCAACAGTAATTTCTCCCTTTGCAAGACGCTCTGCCGTTGTTTCGTCCTTTTCTGTCAATAACTCGTTGTCTTTTAGTTTTTCTACTACAAGTTCTTGTAACGTTTTTTGTTTGTATAATTGTTCAACCTGCTCCGCAGTATATACAACGTCTTCCTCACTATCAACTGATACCTTGTCGTCAAGATAACGTTTGGCCCAGTGGAACTGGTCTGTCACCTTTGAAAAAGAATTTTCAAACTGTTGGCGTATGTGGTCCTTGTATTCGGGAGAGAACGTGTCAAAACCGTCTTCCTGTGGCTTTATGCTCTTTGCAACCTCTGCAATTCGTAATAACCTGTCTGCAGGTGCAATTATGTCTTCCGGGAATAAATCAGGATAAGATGCCGATAATTCCTCGTAATACGAATCAACTGACACTCCGTCTGCCGCAGTTTTGAATGTACTGATGTTTCTTCTTCTGAATTGCTCAAAATCAGGAATAGAACTCTTAATGTCATCAGTAATACGGAAATGTGTGTTTCGGATGTCTGCTTTTAAGTCCTTGTATTGCTCGTAGAACTCTGTGCTGATTGCCTTTCCGTTCTCGTAAAGCATATCAAATACCTTGTTAAACGAATCAGGAGCGATTTTCCCACTTTCCTTGTACTCATTCCACAGTTGATTAAATACCTGCTTTAAATCGTTGTTTTTTAGCACTTTTGGTATGTTCATTAACTCTTCAACATCGTTAACAAACATCGTTCTCGCTCTCCGCAGGTAATTGTTAACCTTTGAATTGCTGTCAATAACATTACTCTGCTGCTCTGACGCAGCGCTTGTGTCAGCATTCTCGGTCATTCTGGAATGTTTTGTGGTGTCAGAAATTTCATCCTTGACTTTTTCTTCAGGATTGGTTATACTATCATTATAGAAAGCCAAGTCATTTAAATGCGACGGCACAAAGCTGCCCGAACCTCTTTGTGATGAGGTTTTCTTTTTTATTTCATCTCCAGTTAAAACAATATTATTTTTATTATTTAAATACTGTTTTAATTCCAATGAATCATCTGATGGATAAATAGTTACTAAAATGTTATATTTGCCACCATTATATCCATTCATATATTCAGGGTTCTTATCAATATCAAAAAAATCTATAATTGCGTAAGCCTTTGCATTCCCGCCGTCTTTTGTAAACTTAACAATTTCGGCAAATCTCTCATTTTGAGTTTGAAAAACTAAGTATGACGGATTATCCATTCCCTTAATAATGTCTATGATTTCATCAGACGTCAAATTGTGCGGCTTATCATGAAAATAACCGTCCCATTCTTGTTCGTTAGATAAAGCTTGACGTGTCTTGTAAACACTCATAGCCAAAGGATGATTTTCAAGTATATACCCCAATTCCTTAGCAAAATCAATTAAAATCTGAGGAGTATTTGTCCTTGCAGGAATATATGTATTATCAGAAAATACTTTCCTTTTTGAAGAATCTAATAATTCTCTAAAATCATTTTCGGTAAGTTTGGTTGGGTCTTTTCTTTGTAATTTGTTTGCTTTCTCGGTCATTCTGGAATGTTTTGTGGTGCCTTGTGTATCATTTTCCCCATCCTGCATATAATTGTTATTGACAATTGGTTCATCTTGTGATACCATATTGTTAGCATCGATTATGGTTTGAACCACGTTGGGCAATTGGAGCCCTTTAGTCGTAAACCAATTCGATGCTTTTTTTATGTTTCCATCGCAAAGATTCCCAAGACCTATTTGTGTGTTAACATATTCAAGAATTTTATTGTTTCCAAATTCATCTGATTTGCTATAAATACTTGAGATTCTATCAACAATATTATGACCATGCGATACGTTGATGTGAATAGCAGCAATTACATCATTACCAGATTTGTCTTTTAATTCTGTCAAAGCAACAAAAGCTTTTTTTGAATTTCCGAACTTATCTTTATAAGTACTCTTGAACAATAAAACAGGGTCATTTAATTCAAACGGTAACTTTTTCAGTTCATCAATACTTATCGAATGTTTTCCTCCAGTTACCTTAATAATACAATTCTCTGTAATAATGGTTTTGTTTTTTGAAGCACCATGTTTAATTAATTTATCAGGAGTAGTGCCAAAATCAAAATATTCCCCGTTATATGTTCCGTATTTTTTACCTTGACCATCAAACCAATCTTGTAGTTGCTGACCAAAATCTAAACTATAATTATACTTCGTCTCACCTACATCCTCACCCGTAAGTTCCGCTTTGGTGTCATCAAGCATTTTGCCCAGGTCGTCGTTGTATGTTTCAGTGCCTCTGAATTTGCCAATGATACTGTCAACCGCCTCGATGAAGCGCTGTAATAAGTTTCTGTTCTGTTGGAACACACTCTTGTACGCTCTTGGATTGTCCATAACAGCACCTACAAAGTCTGCAACCGCTTCCTCTTGCTTGTCCAGCGTTAAATTATCAAAACTTTCCCCGATGTGCTTCCTTGCAATGTCTTCTAAAGCATTGTATGCCTTAACGTCTGTAACTTTAATCTGATGTGTCACTTCGTGGCCAAGAACAACCCTGTATGGATTTTGTGCATCTTCGTTAATGTAAATAACCCCGTCTCTGTATGCGCCGTTGATGTTGTGAGATGTTCCAATAATATCATTGTTTTGTGTCTTGATGTACCTGACTTCGATGCCAAGAGATGCGCAGTCCTTAACAAGATTTTTCTGTTTTCTTGTTGTTGGCTCTACTATGGAAAAAGCATCTTCTGTAAGTGTTTTTCCTGTGGCAGTTGAAACTCTTTTGTTTTCACTTTTAAGAAAAGCCCTGATTTTTTGTTCAATAGTCAGTGGCTTTGTACTTTTTTCAACATTTCCATTATCAGATGCAACATTTTCATTATTTTGTTTCATCTCTGCCGCTTTCCCAACATCAGACATCTCAGTTGATATAACCTTATTGTCAGTCTGCGCAGGTGTCACCTGCTTCGAAGACGGCTCAGTTGACGGTACAACCGCATTTCTTACAATTTTTGAAACATCTTTTTCGGTTTTCGTCATCATGTTTTGTTTAAAATCCGACACAGTAACACCGCCGGTACCCATTACACCACCGGAGATAGCGCCGCCTGCAAAAGCCATAAGGGGATTAACAACATAACAATCTGTAAATGCTTTTAGAGATGCCTCGACTTCTGAATAGCCCATTTCAATATATTTGTTTTTAGTAACGTTGAAGTTGGATTTCTCGCCCATAATTAAATCGTCATATACATTATTGGCGATTTCGCTTATAAATTCTTCCGTACCTTCCATTCCTGACTGTTTTAAAACATTAATTACTTTTTTGGTAAATGTAAGTTTTGGACCTTTAGCAAGTTTGAATATATTTTCAAGGGGAATTTTTTCTGTTATATACTCTGTAACACCTGCAGCAATACCAAGCCCTAATGCTTGTGCCGTTGAGCCGCCACGTTCCATAACATCATACGCAGTGTGTGATGCCGCATTACTACCAAGAATAGCGGCACCTGCAGAGGCACCAAAAGGCAATGCTACCATCATATCTCCTATAGATAAACCGGTGCTTATTAATAACTGTTCAAGACCGCTTTTGCCCTCTGTCAATGACTGTTGAACGTCGTTTCTGTACCTGACGGTGCTGAATGCTCTGCTGTTAATGTCAACAGGAACGTCTTTACCGGTGACGTTGTTTTTGATGTTTTGACCTGCAGTTGCTAAAAGACCTGCAAAATTACCAAGAGAAGCAATTGGATAACTAACATCTGCAAGAACAGGATGTTCTTCGGCAAATTCAGTAGTCTGTTTTGATTTATATTCTGCCTGCCTTTGGTTTATCTTTCTTTCAATTAATTTGTAGTAATTAAGAGCAGATTCTTCGCCAAATTTATGAAAATAATAGTTATAGGTTTCTTTTTCGTATGGCTCCATAAAATTGGCTATTTTCTCAAAATCTCCATTGCCGGGAATGCCCTTGTTTTTAGAATACACCAAACCTAATACGTCAAGTTCTCCCTCTGCCACGTTCTTGTACTGGTCAAAATCGGTGGCTTGTCTTACCCTTTCCATGTCCTTAATTTCCTGATTAAGGTCAGAATAATATTCCTGGTAATGCTCACCGTTTGCCATACGTTCTTTTATCGTTGGCTCAAGACCCAAAAAATATTGTGTTGCTCTATCTGAGCCATGCTTGTTTGCATGGTATGTAAATGTTCTTCTTTCGATATCGTCCATATTTTTTATAATATCTTTATATCTGCCGTCTAAATGTATTGCTTTGTCTGCGTGGGATGGATTATTAACAAGAAAATAAATATCCTCTGTGCTGTAGTCTTTGGTGTCATCAAACTTTGATAACTTTTCAAAATCAGCATTACGGGTAATTCTTGTTTTTTCGCGCTGAAGTGCGTCCTTTTCAAATTTTTCCTTCTCCGCTTTGGCACGTTCTTTTTCTGTTTCTGTAAAAAGGGCTTTTAATAAATCACGCATTTTCTTTTGTTCTTTGGTAAAAATGCCGTCAAACTTATAAGTATTATCCTGTGGCTCCGTCAACTGTTGCTTTTTGATAATATTTTCATAATACCTTTGTATTTCCTCCTGTTTTTCCTTTTGTTCCGGAGTAAGATACGGAGTAAATTTCCCGTCAAACTTGTATATATCCTCCTGCTTTTGAGAAGGTAATTTACCGTCAAGGGACGGCAAATATGCCGCCCTTAACGTTTTTTCGTAATCAATTGCCATAGATTTATCCTCCTATTTCCAAAGGTCCTGAACAAGATAGTTTCTGTTGTCAATCTTATAAAGCATTTCGTCGTCTTTTTTTGCCTTTTCATCCATAGAGTTCAGCCATGCTAAATAAGCAGCTATATCTGTTCCGTCATATCCGGGGCCAGGTCCACCATCTGGTCCTGACCCCTTATTAAAATTTTCCAACTGCGCTCTCTTAATGGCATTGTCTAAAGAATAACCGTCATCAAGATACTTAAGGGCAATTTTCAACTGCTGATTTGACAACTTTCCGCTTTCCACCTGCTGCTTTAACTGCTCAAGAGCCAACTGCCTTTCAGGTGATAAATACTGCTTGTCAAGTTCATACTGTAACATCTGGGAAGCGTATGCCAGGTCGTTGTATTTGTTCTGGCGCCACCGGTCTAAATCGTTGTTTATCCTGTCATACTCAGTGTTGTATCTGTCGTAGAAAGAATCGGCAAGGAGTTTGTTTCTGTTGAAATTGTCATTGAAGCGCTGATAATCAGTTTCCTCCAGGTCTCTTGTCAGGTTGTAATTCTGTAATAACTTGTTGTACGCCTGTTCTGCCAACTGCGGAATCATATCCGCTGTCTTCTGGGCGTATGCCTGTCCTACCTGACCAACTGCAGCAGAAGCCCAACTGTTGTTCCTGCCTCCCGATATACCCGTCAACTCTGATAACGTCTGACCCTGCGCCGCCTTGCCCTGACGTGCATACATATCAGCATACACTTTAAAATTCGGGTCACTGTTGGGATTGTAAGTAAAATTTCTTATCGCTGCCGCATCGGACCGTAACTGGTCACCGTATTTTGATTTGTAGCCACTGTCTAAACGCTTTAAATACTTGTTTGACTGGTCTTTAAGTCCGCCGGCAATGTATTTCTTTGAAAATGCTTCGTAATTGTAGTCGTCGGACTCGATACCGTAAATATTACGAAGATTTTGGTTTTCAGCCGTTGCTCTTCCGTATTCCGCCGAATTTACGTCCGTGGTCTCTGCAATCCTTTTGTTGTTAGCATACGTATACAAATCATTTTGTGACATATCATAAATAGCCATAAAACACCCCTCCTATTTGTTTTTTAACTGTTCAAGTATTTCTATTAATTTTTTAGGTAAAGGTACGCCTATGATACCTAAATTTTCGATTATTGATATGCCCTCATTGGCTATGTAGAATGAAACGGCAATGTCACGAAGTCCGCTTATGCCTGTAATATCACCAATGCTGTTTGCAACGGCAACTACTAAAAAAATACAGACTTTTTTGATAATGCCTATAAACCCCGTCCTGCTGTTCAGTTTCTTTTGGATAATTCCGCAAAAAACGCCTGTTATGTAGTCGAAAATCACCAGAGAGCATAAACAGATAATTAAAGCATCAAAACCGCCTAATAAAACTGATAATCCGCCGACAATTGCGGTAAAACCGACTTTAATCGCAATAATTACTTTTGACATAGTGTTTTTCCTCCTTATAAATCGTAAATACCTGCTCTGTCGTTAATTACAAGTATTTTTAACATAGTATAATTCAACTCCAGTTCACCTTTTTCGTTTCCTTTAAGGTAACCTTTGCTGATTAATTTTTTTATTGTAGGTTGCGCCCATGACGGACACTCCTCTAATGTGTTGTACATAAAAACATCTCTTTTCTTTAATGTTTTCATTTCCTCTAAAGGAAAATATTGTCCGGGACAAATCGTGCCGCCAAAATGCTTGTGGCCCACAATCGATTTTGCACCCGGTATTTTGCTTTTCAGCCATAAAATCAGGTCAATACCGGAATTAAACTGACTGTCCGGCATCGAGGCGAAATTCTGACTGTAGTCCCCCTGAAAACCAATTGATATAATGTGACTGTTGTGATTTTCAACAGCAGCACCTTTGTTAAGGCCTCTGCCTTTGTAAATCTTCCCGTCAAAGCCAATCCAGTAGTTGTATCCGATGGCACACCAGCCGTTCCCGTTAACGTGCCAATTTTCCACCATTTTAACGTCAGCTATAGGATGTGCCATGTGATGTAAAACTATGGTATCAACTTTTGATAAAACAAGAGGCGTTAACGCACCTTTAAGTAACTGATTTGGTATGTTTGTAAATTCCATATTAACCCCTACTTTAACTTTTCTGCCATAACTCTGTTGAAAATATCAAATCTTTCGTCAATTAACTTGAGTATTCTGTTTGTTAATGTAGCCATTTCTGCCCTTGTCATAGGTTTGTCCGGCTCAAAGGTTGTGTCGCTTGTTCCTTTCATCATCTCGGCAAAATACATTGCCTTAACATCTTTGAAAAACCAGTCTGTTTCCTTAACATCGGTAAACGGTAACATAATATCCTCAAAAAATGGAACGTACACGGCATTAATTGCACTCTTAGGTATTTCTGCAAAGCCGTTGTCTCCGTAGGTCTTACCCCACGAATTTTTGATTTTATATTTGTCTTTTTTGTCATTCCATCCCGTTAACACAATACAATGACTGCCGCCAAAATATTCGTTTGATACCGCTACTAAGCCACGCTTGAACTTTGTAAGGGCATCTTTAATGGCATTGTCCCTTCTTGTTTTGTCTGCATAGCCAATTGATGCATAACCTTTTAATTTATGCTTTGATGCAAATTTGTGCAATTCTGGAAAATTGTTGGTAATTTGCTTAAATTCGGGCATCTCACCAAGTAAATCAAAATACTTTTTGGGTAATGTGCCGATGGAAGTCCAGAAATCCATTGCCTTTGAGACGATTAAACCGGCGCAGGTTAAGGTTGGCTCTCTGAACTCAGTGTATATGTAACCCTCTGACATCTCTTCCTGGTAGAAACTTTCTGCAATCTGTGCAATTGTTTCTGCCGCACAGGCACCTACACCGCCTTGATTTTTCAGCGTGCCTGTGTTATCTCTCGGTATTTCATACTCTTCCGGGAAGTCCGTACCACTTGCACCGCATACCATCTCGTAATCATAGTTCCGTGTGTGGCTTACATATTCCGGTATAACTCCAAATGTTTTATTCATAAAAATCACTCCTGTTCTGTAATTTCTTCAATAGGTTTATCTGTAACATCACCGAAAATAGTCATACTTTCATCATATAATTCTGCACAAAAACCACTCGGATTTGTTGTGAAATCATAATTTTTCAATGCTGTCGCACCACCCCAAGTACGATAAGGCATAACTAAAATACGCTCTCCATTTTCGTCAAAAACATAGTTCCCTTCTTCGTCCATTTGGTATTCGTCCATAATCGGTGTTCTCAATACATATCCGTCGCAAGGATATATTTGAAAATACTGCAATGCTCCGTCTTTCAAACGGCTTCTCACATATAAGTTTGGTAATATACTATAATCGTCTGTAAAACTCCACACATTAAAATCCCCCTTTTATGCAAGTATTATATTTTTATTTGTTGCTATTGCTATTTGTTCAGGTGTTAATTTAGCAAGGTTTGTACTTCCTATCGTTACTGTATATGTAGTTGATAGACCGCTATTGTCACTTAAAGCATTGATAAAACTCATTAAACTATCTACGGTTAGTTTACTTGAACTACTGAATACAGATAAATTTGATGTTATCGGAAATGTACCAGCAAAGGTTACGTTTACTAATTCTCTGCAACCACTAAACAAACCGCTTAAACTGTATGAACCTGTTTTTGCTTTACTAACATCTAACAATGGTATAGTAGTTAAAGCATAACAATTATAGAACATAGCATAAAATGTATTACTGTTGCTCGTATCTAATTCGGGTATTTCAGTTAATTTTGAGCAACCGTTAAACATATAACTAAAGTCCGTTCCACCACTAACATCTAATTGTGGTATAGTCGTTAATTCGCTACAACCATAAAACATATAAGTAAACTTAGTTCCGTTGCTTGTGTTGAGCTGAGGTATTGTTGTTAATTTCGAGCAACCGTTAAACAGTTGGTGAAAAGATGTCCCACTACTATAATCTAATTGCGGTATCGTTGTTAATCCAGTACAGTTATAAAACATACTGTCAAAAGTTTTACCTTTGCTAATGTCTATTAAAGGTATTGTTGTTAATTTTGAGCAACTGCTAAACATAGAAGTAAAATCTGTACCATTACTTGTGTCACTAAATTTTAGTTTTTCCACCAAATCGTTACGATTATTATTGCAACTAAAATATTTCCAATTAGTCCATTCAGGATTGATACCACTACCACCACCTGCTTCTATTTCTTCAATAGCACTTGCCATTTCACTTACCTTGTAAGTATCGGTAGTGCCGTTTTTCTCCCTTATAGCATCGGCAATGGCTTGAATATTGCTTTCTTCGTATAACTTTTTAGCCATCAGTAACTCACCTCGTCTCCGATAAGTGCCAATAACTCTGACAACGTTGCTATCTTGTCGCTGTTTTTACCCAGTACAACCACATCCTCCAAACTATTAACAGTATATTCTGTACCGTTGTATACAAAGGAAACGGTGTTTATCATGGCAACGTCACAAGCCAATTCACACGGCAAACTATCACAAGAATAATCTGAACTTGAAAGCATATCCATATAAGTAATTTCAAAACTTTCCAAGCCCTCTGTATCTTTGGTAATGATTTTTTGTTCACCATCTGCATTAATACTTACTTTAAAATCAATAATAAATGTATTGCTGTCAGAAATATGTTCCCCTGACCACACCTGAACTTCCCGTGTGCTCTCATAGAAAGATACTTCGGTAAGTTTTTTAACGTCTTCACCACTTACTTTTGATAAGTCTGTATTACCACCAACATCAATTTCGTCAATTTTCTTTTTTACATACTTTTCGGTAGCCATCTTATCATCAACAGTGTCGTTCATATCCTCCACTACAAGAGCAGAGTATGTTGTTGTACTGTCGTAGTTTGAATAAACTTTGCCGTTGTATGTTACAGAAATAGCATCAACACCGCAAGTGCCTGATATTGCATACGGCAAATCGGTTATGTCTCTGACATATTCACCGTTGTTAAATCCGCCTGAAATTCTATAACCCGTTACGCCTTCCGTATCCTTTGTAAGCGTTGTTTCAACTCCGTTGATTGTGGTTACTAACTTGAAATCAATAAGATTGTGATTTGTGCCGTCAAAACTGTCCCAACCTTCAACCTCTCTTGTTGCTCCCGACTGAAAAACAATATATTGAAGATATTTCGCACCGGCAGCACCAACGTTTCTCATGTTTACGTCTGCTTTTGTGCCGGCAAAAGCAACCTTTTCTTTAACAAATTTAGTGGTAGCAAGTTTTGAATAGTTTTTCGCAAGAGATATAGTAAAATTCCATGTGTGATACTCAACACCGTTATATTCAATTCGGAAAATCTGTACAATATAATCATCATACGGCTCTAATTCAAATGGCAGCGTTTTGCAGTCAAAAGACTCATATTCATCCCCATTGTCCCCAAGGTGATGGTTATAATCACCGCCAATATAAAAACTGTCCAAACCCTCTGTGTCTTTGGTGATGGTCTTTTCTTCTCCGTCAACATCAATAACTGCTTTAAAGTCAACAATTGCAGCATCTGTTCCGTCAAAGCTTCCTGGTACTTCAACAACACTTTCCGGGTCGAATATTATCTCTGTCAAAGAATTTACAGTATCACTGTTAATTTCAACGTCACCTTTATCGCCTTTGTCTCCTTTTTCCCCGGTGTCGCCTTTATCGCCTTTGTCTCCTTTAGGGCCTTGTTCGCCTTGAGGTCCGACCTCTCCCTGTGGTCCTTGTTCTCCAGGAACACCCTGTTCTCCTTGCGGACCTTGCTCTCCGGGAACGCCTTGTTCCCCCTGAGGACCAACATCACCTTTGTCGCCCTTGACACCCTGCTCCCCACGTGGCCCTTGTTCACCGGGAACGCCCTGCTCACCCTGGGGACCAACATCACCCTTGTCGCCTTTGGGTCCTTGTTCACCACGTGGGATGGTAAATTTTAACTTAACGTCTTTTTCGGTACCCACGTTTTCAACCTGTGTAGCACCTCCGGGCTCTGATGTAATTACTTCATCAACTGAAACAGTAACTGTGTACGCAACAGGAGCACTGCCCTGACCAAGGTTAACGGCTCTTTCAACAGAAATGTCCACCTGCTCCATGCGCTTTACTTCTCCGCTGTCCTTTATAAGTTCGAAAGTAATGCTCGTGGTACCGTTAACAACTAAATTGTCAGGTACCGTAAGCACATCGTCCACTAAATCAATGACATCAGAGTTGCCGTTTGCCGCTTTAACGTATGCACGTCTGTAAGCCGTAAAATCTGCATAACCCTCGTCAAAAACCGCATAGATTATTAATGTGTTGTTGTCACCGTGAACTGCAAAGTATGTGCCGTCAGTTGAGCCCACTAATCTGCCTTGTGCATCAAATTTTATGTTCATTCTTCGGTCACCTCACTTTGTACCTGGAAATTTTTAATTCTTGTCTGGGAGAAATCCAACTCCTTAACATTGTCAGAATCTAAATTTGTTAAAGTGTCGTCAAGTTCTCTTACATAACAGTCTAAAAATTCAACAATGGCTTCGCATAAACGAAAAAAATCGCCCACGTTCTGCGCATGTTCGGCCATATATCTTAATGAATCTATCTGCAATTAACATTACCCCTTTCTGAATTGCGATAATCCGGAACTTCTGTGCTTTTGTGAGCCCAGAAGACAATCTGCGTAAATGTCCATAATTTCCGCATCACCTACACCCTCGACCCTGAGTGTGAAATAATCGCATTTTTTTAACTTTGCTTTTGCCTGAAAAACGTTTGTCCCGTCTGCCTTGTACGATGCAAATTTGTACCAGTCCTGCTTGTTTGAACGAATGTATAAATTAACGTATGCCTGGTCGTATAATTTTAATCTGCAGTAAACTTTTGCAACGTTCTTTGTATATTCGGTGCTGAAATCAAAATCAATAGTTGTAAATGACCAGGAAACCCTCTCGTCACCCGAATCGAACTTAACAATTTCTCCATCTGCAGTAAGACCGTAAACAATACCGTCTTTTGCAACTAAGTCCACATACTGAACACTGTCCTCAATGTGCCAGAAATCATATTGAGCGTTATACACATACATCTTGTAGGACTTACCATCGTAAAGACAACAGTAATATTTAAGACCATTTGCAACTGCAACGCCTGAAACAAAATCACCGCCGATTTTATGTGAAATAAGACGGGGACTGCCGCCTCCGAAACGGTATATACCGTCACGGCCAAGCCAGTAAAGGTACGAATCAACTTCCGCAATGGTACGTCCGTCAATACACCCGGTCTTGCAAACCTCGTTTATTCTGTATGGTGGCTTGTTTCCGTAACAGACGTAAACAATATCGTTTTTGGTAAGAATAACTGAAGTGTTGTATTTGGTAATGGAATTAAAGTCGCCCGGAGTGTTTAATTCTTCTGCATAAGAGCCCGTTGCTTTTGGATTACCCTCTGCATCAACAAAATCAGTCCACTTTGTATAATCACCTAAGGATGATGCATAAAAACTGTTTTTGTGCACCGCAACTACTCTGTTGTTGTCCATACAGGCGTAATCAATGTGTGGTCTGGAGTTAGGTGCAGGATATGTACTTGCAGTAAGCCATACTTTAAAATCTTTGTTATTTAATAGAGCGTTAACTTCCTTTTTGCATTTGCTATAGTCCGGTGGTATCATTCCGTAATGAAAAATAACGATATCCGCCATAATCATTGAAGCATAAGGAAATGATATTTCTTCGCCAAAATTGCATAGTTTTGCCTTTCCTGCACTTGCACCCGTATTTTTAAGAGGATAAACTATCAGATTTAAATATAGACGATCATTTTTGTAAACACCATTTGCAATAAGTTTTTCAGGAATTTCAGTAGCATTAAATGTTACAGAACCATACAAAGGATTTCCGTCATCGTCCAGTTTTGGAGTGCCGTCCTCATTTTCCAATGGCGGAAGATTTAAAACCCTTGAGCCGTTAACTTTTAAATAAATTGCGTGGCCTTCAATATCTTTCTTCTTTGGAGCATTTTCAATGTCATAATAATCAGCGAAGTACCTGTTATCATATCTCCCAGTTTCCAACAGACCTGTTTCAAAATACTCTGTAACATCTGATAAGGTGCCGTCTTTAATACTGTATTTGGAGTTTGACGGATAAAACAATACGTCAGCATTATTAAAATCAACAATGGATTTAACCTCACCGACAACACCTTTGCTTTCAAATTCCTCACCCGTATTAACGTATAACTGACCGTTTGCAATGTACGCCATGTTGTCACCGGCGAAAAATAACCTCTTCGGCGCCACAATGCCATCTGCAATAACTTCCTTCGATGCTCTGGGCGATGCGTAAGGATATCTGTCACCGGATAAATTTTTGCAATTTACAAATTCCCCTTTTGATGCAGTGCCGTTTATGTTGATGCCTGAAAACGTGTCAATGGAAAAACCGATTTTTTGCGGAGAGGGAAGTGCTTTTTCTTTGTATTGTATAGCCACATTAATTACCTCCCGTAAAAATTCCTTATTTGTTTTCTTACACATTTTGCTCTGTCGTTAAATAATGATAAGTATAAATCCCACTGGTTTTTTAATGCCTGGTATAAGGTAATGTCGTCAGTCCCCACCAGACGGTATGCTATGTAGTAAGGAATGGCATTGTGTGTGTCGGAATCCACTTCGTAAACGTAGTCGTCAGAAGTGTTTTCGTTGATGGTTTTCGGTAAAGCATAGTAATTTACTGTGTACTTGTCATCAGGAACGATGGAAAGCACCGTTTCACCAACAAATTTGTAGTCAACAGGTAACGTGTAGTCATCTGCATATACAATCCCTTGGGGAGATAAGGCGTGAAAATCATCTGGCATCTGGATTTTAACCTCTTTCCCGAAATCAGAGCAGGGAACGTTTGAAACGTTGCCGCCTGCAGAAACCGTAACAAAACCATCCTCCGGGAACGGCACAATTTCAATAGTCCTTAAAATGTGTCTTCCGTAAATTGCGATTAACTTCTGCGCTTCATCGGCAAGGGTGTAAAACATTTCTTTGTAATCAAAATCACTTTCCGTACTGTCGGCATAACGAAAGGCAATTTCTAAACTTTCTTTGTATGTCATTTTTACCTCCTAAGAAAAAAGAGTTGGAGCCAACACCCCAACTCCTTTTTGAGTTTAAATGTAATTATAACTGTACGGCAGCAATCTTGATGTCAGTTGAAGCACCAAGAATGATAACCTTGCCCATGTTTTCTCCGGACACGTTTTTGAATTTCATTGATTCAATAACAATGCCAACAGTTTTACCTGCTTCGACACTTATTTCAAGGTCGTGTACGCCCTGGATGCCGTTGCCGGCTTTGATTGTTGCAACTTTTGCGGCACTGCCTGCATTTTCAATTAAGATAAGCAGTTTTTCATCAACAATGCCGTTTAAATCAAGCATTGCACCGTCTGTAGCATTAACCGCCGCAGTTGCAGGAATTACATCTGCCTCGTTTCTGACTAATTTTGTAATAACAATGTTAGTAGCAGCCATTATATCTTACCTCCTTATATGTTGTTTTCTGCGCCGTATGCTTTAACTTTGATAATAGCGCATTCTTTAGGTCTGATAACTTTTGCACCGTAAACCTGTAAACCTTTGATTGCTTCACCAAAGAAGTTATCCGGCTCGTATGCTTTGATTTCTGTTAAAGCATCGGCAAAAGTAACGGCTTTCTTAGTTCTTGCAACACAGTAATCACCGTCAGCCGCAGTGTTCTTAAGGTTAGTTGACATGTGAACTTCAATGTTAAATACCTTAAGAGTACCAACAGCACCGCTTGTAATGATTTTTGAGTTGTCTGTGTTAACTAAAACGTTTGCTAACATCAACTTTTCAACAAAGTTGGGTGAAACTTCAAGATAAATCTTTTCGTTTCTGGGCACACCGTTTTTCCATAAATCTGTTAAAGCACCGCTAATTGTTGACATTACGTTTGATGCAGTTAAAGATGCAACTGACTTTGCAATACCTGCTTCTTTGGCAATTTTATTGTAAATAAAACTGTCAGCAACTTCTGCAAGAGCAGCAGATGCTTCTTTCTTTTCTGCAGACATCAAATCACCAATGCTCTGACGTTTGTCGATGTCACCAACGTAAAAGTGGAATGCTTTCTGTTCGGTGATTTCAAGCATTGTTGACTGGTCAGGCAATCTTTCAAAAGCACCAAGACCTATTTCGTCATCATAATCATTGATTGTAGGTCTGCCTACACCTAAAATTTTAACTTTGTCGCCTTTTTGTTTAACAAGGCCCTCGTAGTCTCTGTTACAGATTTTACCTGCAACTAAAACTTCGTCACGTTCTTTTAAAATTTCCTCGCTCCAAAGCGTAGGAATAAAATTTTTGTAACTCATAATACTCTCCTTTTTTACAGTTTCTACCATTTAGACTGGCTTTTGTGAATAATATCCAAATTTTTGCGGATTTCTTCAGGAGACATTTTTGCGACTTCATCTCTGGAATAATAATCCTTTTGCATGTTGCCGCCGGTGTCCTTTGCACTTCCTGTTGATACAGGAATATGTGCACCGCTTTTGGCACCGCTAACTTTAATCCACTTGGCAACTGCTTTTGAAATCGGTAAATTTAAATCCTTTGCAAAATCCGCAAAGTCTGTGTCGTTAATAAGCGCTTTAAAATCAACACCGTTTTGTTTGCAGATGCTTTCTGCTGCGGCACTGTCTTCTGCATACTTAATTGACACATATCTGTCCTCTAACTGGGATAGCATTACCATATCCGCTTCAGTAAAGGACGAAGGAGCGCTCTTTCGCTTTGCGTTAAGACGTTCAAATTCATCTACAATGTCAAAATCGTCTGCAGATTTTAAAAACATCTGCGCTGTTGCGAATGCATCACCTTTTGACACGGATTTTTCATCATTATCACTTAATCGTGATAATACAGAGTCAGAATCAAGCCCTAATACGTTTGATAATAAATCCGCCTGTTGCTGTGGAGTAACCGCACCGGCCTCCCTGAACAACTTGTCGAATTGCTCGTATTTCTGGGAATTGACTTTCGCACTTTCCAACTCCTGTACTAACTTGGAGTTCTTTTCAGCATATCGCGCTGTGCGTTTTTGTACGATTTCGTTAACCTGCTCACGTGAAAATCCGTTTTCTTGCTGCTCTTGTTTAACTTCAGGACTTCCGGACTGTCCACCGTTTTCTTCAAGAACATTAGTTTTTTCCATATCCATTGTATGTACCTCCGTTTTAAGTCCGTACGACTGTAAAATCCGTCTGATTCTTTTGTGTCGCAAGAAGTCAACGACAGGTCATAACGACCAACACCGGGTTTTATTAAAAACCTGTAAAATTACTTTTCAACACCCATTTGTTGTGCGATAAATTGCTCAAGCATTTCAGGATTTTCTAAAAATTCTTTTTGCTTTTCAGGGGGAAGATTGTCGAGCAATGAATCTATATCAACGTCAGGTTGTTGTTGTGGTTGTAGCCCTGCATCCTGAACTGCAGACTGCTGTGACGGAACTGCGCCCATCTGCTCTGCAATCAACTGCTCAAGTAATTGCGGGTTTTTAATTGCCTGTTGCCGTGTTTCTTCGGGAAGTGATGCTAAAAATCCATCAATGTCAAATCCCGGTTGTTGCGGAACAGACTGTTGCTGTTGCTTTTTAATAAATTCCAGTAACTTCGCTTTCGGTAACCCTGAACTGTCGGGCTGTAATTCTACCCACCAGTCAAAGGGGATAAATTGATTGAATAATAAGTTATCAAGTGTCTGCATAACTGCCAACTCACTGTATCTGCTTGTAGCACCGATGTCTATTTTTACAGATAACATTAACTTGTTGAAGGTATCGGCAACAATCTTGTAATTTTCAACGTTTCCGTCTTCACCGGGAATAGAAATTGTTTTTCCGTCATCAGTATAAACTCTCCACATATCGGCCCAGATTAAAGCCACGTCTTCTAAATAGTTGTAATAACGCTGCTTGATTGACTCAAGAGGTATTGCAGACTGCTCTGCAACTGCTATAATAGACTTTCCTGATGCCGATTCGGGATTGATGTTTCCTAATGCACCGTCATTTGCACCGTTTAACTCTTTGGTCTGAACGATGGTAGTACTTAACATGTTAAAGGCATCGGAAGAAATCTGTCCCGGAGTAATGTAGTCAATAATATTTTTTATTGCCTGATTACCGCCGTTAACTGCAATTGCTTCGCCTACTCTGTTTGATGGATTGTCAACTAAATTTTCGTCATAAACCATCTTTGGAAATGCCGTAAATGTAGTCGAACTCATAATCATTGCAGCAATGGTGTTGATGTAATCCTGATTGGGAATTAAAGTTCCAACATCCGATACACCGAAGAAACAGTTTTTCTGATTTTCCCATGTCATCATTGCAATAGGATAATACTGCATAAAAAGATTTGTCGGCTTAATAATGTCGTAATCCTTTATTGATTTTCTAAACCAAATTGTGCCTGTCTCTCGGTCTCGCCAGAACTTAAGTAAGACAATGCACATATCGTTGTCATCAACTTCGATTTTTGCTTTGTCACCTGCTAATTCCTGGTTGTCAGTGTCACCGGTAATAAAATCAACGTCTTTTATTCCTGCGGCCTTTGCTTCTGCTTTAACTGATTCAACACTTCTTCGGAATGATATAATAACGCTTTCCTGGTCCTGTATTGATGATAGGTTAACGTTTCCTGGATAAACGTTTGTACTGTCAATGGCTTCTGCTTTTACTTCCTTTGTGCCTTTGTCATAGTAAAAATATGTAAATCCGTTGCCGACAATGGCGGACTCTTTTAAAATTCGTTCTGAAAGGTTGTCCATCTTCAACTTTTCGTATAACTGCCCGGCATAAGCAGTTAATTTGTCTGCAACTTCAGTAAGCATTTGTAAGTCTTCTGATAAAGTGTTGTTGCACTTGTAAACTATCTTTGCATCTGTGGATTTTATGTTTGAAACTTTATAGTTGATAATGGGCTTGATAACGTTAAATATTGGCTTAGGTAAACCTTTTGAATCAACGCCGTGCCATTGGTCGCCCTGGAAATACCTGTAATTTTCGTCAACGTCTGAATAATAGCCAATTCTTTGCTTGTATTCAACGCCTCGCTGGTATTGGTCAAATACTGACTTGCTTTCTGACATTATTTTCTACCTCCAAAATTGTCCTGATGCCTGTTGGCATAGTTCATAATGTTTTCAAATCCCTCTGCACGTTCTTTTAATGCTTTTTGTATCTCTTCGTCTTTGTGAACTGCCTTTTTCTTTATTGGCTTTACAACTTCAGGTACTGCCTTTCCTGCACCCTCGTTAAAACCTCGCCTGTAAATCTCGGCACCTAAAATAAATGCACAAAGCAGTCCAATAACTAAACAGACTAAAAAAACAATAATGTAAATCATAATTTACCTCCCAAAAAAATCATTAACATCGTATGATGCGGCAATTGACCGCTTTTCTTTCTGGAAATCAAAATCAGGCTTCCTCTTTGCAGGCGTACCCCGTTTTCTTGTAAATAATTCAGTGTTGGATAGGGCGTAACGGACTGCATCAATAGTGTGGTTGTTCTTGTCGGGGAATAATGCCTTGAAATTATCGTCTTTGTCCTTTTCCAACTCGTATTGAGTAAACTCTCTTGCACAGTTCGGGCATTTTACGTTATCAATAATAATTTCTGTCAGGTCCTCTGTTAACCGTGTAATACCGTGGTCAACACTGCCCTGGTACTTTCTCGCACCTGATACCTTAAGACCTCTTATGCATAACTCGTGTATGCTTCTCGGCTCTGCACTGTCGGCATATATAAGACCGTTGTGAATGTTCTCTTTTGAGATTTCCTCGTATAATTCGTTGTAGCCCATTCCCACTTTGTATATTTCGTTAAAAATGTATAACTTACGGTTGTGTAAGCAGCAACAAATGTAAGCACAGGGGTCAACAGAAAATCCGAAGTCCAGACCTCTGTAAATGTTGCCCAGACCGTTTATTTCCTCCTGTGAAATCTCTCTTAAAACAACATTTTTGAAAACTTCTCCGCCGGTACCGGTAACTTCTCCTAAATATTCGTGACAGTAAGCATCTTCGTTTGTTTGTTTAAGCATTTCTGCTTCGATGAAGAATTCTTCACCCAGCCACTCTTTTGGAACGTCTTTGTATATGGAATGATGTATAAGACGGTCAGGCCTCTGTATGTTGCACTCGGTATTTAACCAGTTCTGAACAGATTTTGGCGGATTGTATGTGTAAAATACCTTTTGGTTTGAGCCGCCTCTGATTAACGACTGTGTAATTTTTCGTAATTCCTCCATACCGCCGAACTGGTCAGCCTCTTCAAACCAGATGTATTTAAAATATCCGGTACGTAACTTGATTGATTTTGACTTTGCAGCATCATCAACGCCACGGAATAATACCTGTTGTCCGGTTGGTGTGTAAATAAGACGGATGGGGGATAACTTCACCTGCCAGAAATGGCCAACTCCTAAAATGTCAATTGCCCATAATAACTGTGTAAAGACTGAATCTTTAACGTCTTTTCCAACTTTACGAAATGCAATGGCAGAGGCATTGGGACTTTTCATAATGCCTGTTATAATCTCGATTGACACAAAACTTGACTTTGTGCTGCCTCGTCCGCCTTTTATAAAATAATGTGTGTGACCGTTTTCTTTTATGTCACGGTGTAAATCGAAAAATGCAGGAGCAATAACTTCGCTTATTTTAACGCTATACATCATCAATTACCTCAACTTTGGATGAAGATGTAGTAAATCCCTCTTCACGGCGCTTAATATCCAACTCCTGCTTTTTAAGTTCCAACGCCTGAGGATTGTCCGACCACTTTTTAGTACGGTTTTTGAGAAAATATTTAATAGCATCCATTGACGGAGGAACGTATTTGGTTACTGTCTTAACTTCCACACGTTCAGAGCCGTCCTCGTTTTTCAATTTGATTGGCTCTTTTACTTCGTAGGTGTAGCCCTGGGCTAACTCTACAACAGTTTTAGCAATGTCCATAGTTATATTGCCTTTTCCAAAGGATAGGGCATCGTATAACTCTTCGTGCTCTGCCTTGTAGTTCTTAAGCGAAGACAGAGAAATGCCTAATCTGTTGGCAATCTGCTTTTGTGATGCACCGGATGCGAGCCACCCGGGTATGTCCTTTAAGTGAGGAACGACTTTTTCATTGTATTGTTCTTTTGCAATATTAAATCACCTCTTTATATCTTAAACGGCCTGAAGTTTCTGACCGCCTCTTTGATAACGGACTTTGTAACACCGATGTATCGTAAGGTTTCCGCTTCGCAACTGTGGCCGAATATAGTCATCAGCATTGAAACGTCACCTGTCTGCTTATAAAACCAGTACCCAAATGTCTTTCGCATTGTGTGTGTACCGATTGATGTAAGCCCGTACTTCCTTGCAGCATCAGATATAATCTTGTATGCCTGGCATCTCTTAATGGGACTGTTGCACGATAACTTGGCAATAAGATAATCGTTTTTGTCTTTTCCTCTGCAGTACTCATTAAGAACTGCCTTAATCGGCGGCGGTAACGGGTAAAATCTTCGTTTTCCAGTCTTTCGCTCTATTATGTTGATTTCGTCTTTGTTTCTGACGTCACGGACTTTGAGCCGTAGGATGTCTGATACACGAAGACCACAGTAAATGCCGATGCACCATAGTATGTAATTTCTTTTTCCTGTAGCGGATTTCGAATATTTAAAATCTTTTGCTATTGACTCAACAATGTGTAAATCACGAATTGGCTCAACCCAATTAATAAAAATCACCTGCTTTGTTGCTTATTCTCTGCAGAATATGTGATGTGCTTTTACTTATAAACGCCCATTTTACTGTGTTTTTCGGTGTTTTTAAGCACTGCAGAAATAACAACCCCTATTTACAAAGTATAGGAGTATAGTGTAAATTTTTTAATTTGTCAATAGAATTCTCCAAATTTGTGGTGGAAAAAGTTTTTGCAACTTCTCACCAAAAACAAAAATAATAATTTACTGCTGCAAGGCAATCATAGTTGCATTGCACAGGCAACGCTTACACATATTTTTACCCCGAATTATCGGGAAACCCCTGAAAAAATGCCCTCCCACATTTTGGCTACCTGGCCAAAATGTAAGTTTTGCCCGAAACAAAAGTAAAAATCAAACACGAAAATCGCAAACATTTTGACCACGTGGCCAAGTACTTTTTCCCGATGACAAATTCAGTAATATCAGGGCATAAACCCCCGAAATAGATATATCAACTATACATATCTGTAATACTGTTTATAAATATAAAAACCCGCTAAACCCTTGTTTTATAAGCATTTTAGCGGTATCTTTAATATAAAAATAAACAGTTTGTTTTTATGTTTATTTTTAAGCAAAAAAATAAGGCACAAATTATTGTTAAATTTGCACCTGTTTGTGACGGAAAAACCGACTAAAATTTTATTTTCCATCGGCTTTCTCAATGTCCTTTAATATCTTTTCAGTTACCTTGTCAACGTCAAGACGGTTTAATTTTTTCCGCCTCTTGGCCTCGTTCAATTGGTATAAATTGTACAATTCCGCAGTGTAGTAACTGAATTTCTTGACGTAAATTCCTTTTTCTTTCTTCATTTTGAAACACCTTTGTTTTTGGGATGTAAAGGATGTAAGCAACGGTTGTTGTAAAAAAGTTTGCACGGTTTCTTGTCAATAGTCCCCTGGGACTGTATCTTTTTCCCGTTGCACCAGTTCTCCATGCGGTAAGGACAAATATTCCTTACGAAATGTGATAACGCATCAAAATATTCCATGTCCCATTCCTCCTTATATCAACTCTGTAAATTTTTGGGTTGCGCCCCAGAATTTGTATCGAATCTGTCCTGTGTCACCGTATTTGTTCTTATCAATTAATACATAGGCCTCCGTGGGGTCTTTTTCCTTGTCAATTACATACGGTCTGTTAAGCATTATGATATAGTCACCGTCCTGCTCTAAAGCACCGGACTCTTTTAAATCGCTCATCCTGGGACCGCGTTTAACTCCTTTTTCGGGACGGGATAACTGGCAAAGGATAATAATGTGACAGTTGTTAGTTTTTGCACATTGCTTGAAACTCTGACTTATGTAGTCAATTTCCGCGCGCCTGTTCTCGCACTTCTTTATTGTGCGGACACAGTGGAGGAAATCAATAACAACGTAGTCGGGCTTTATGTCTGATATGGCTTTGCATATTTCCTCGCAGTAGTAAATGTCGTCAATAATTGTTAACTTCTTGCTGTTTAAAATGGCTTTGTATAAGACACTTGCTTCCTGGATTTGCTCTTGCTTCAACTTGTGTTCTCTGATAACGCCGTAATTAATGCTGCAGTAACTTGATATGAATCTCTCAAAAATCTGTTGTGTAAGCATTTCAAGGGAGAAAAAAGCACACTTGCTACTTGCCTTCAATAAGTTGTTGTTTATTATGTTAATTGCAAAAGCAGTCTTTCCGCAGGAGGGATATGCACCAATTAATGATACGGTACTCTTTTCCAGTCCGCCCAGGGCGTTGTCTAATTTCAAAAACCCCGTCTTTATTCTTGTTGAATGGTCTAAAGGTGTACAAATAGACTTAATGGCATTAGTTAAATTCTCGGCGCAGGTGCTGTCGTAGTCCTGAGTGAGCACACGGCCACGCTCTTTCTCAATTATTTTTTCTAAAGATGGCAGTAAATCATCACCTTCAATGGCTTTGTTCAGGTTGTAAATAATCCTGTCCCGTTGCCGCTCCTCTTTTAATAACCGCACATAATACTTGATGTTGGCAGAAGTTGAGACAACAAAGATTAATTCCCCGATAGTGTCAATGTAACCGTCACCTAATTCGGCACTAACACTTATTGCATCAATTTGCTTGCCTGCTTGGTATAACCTGGAGGCAGCAACAAAAACATCCCTGTTAATGCTGTCCGCAAAATCCAACTTGTCTAACTTTGATAAGGCATAACAAACCCCTCTGTCATTGTGACCGAACTGAATAATGCAGGAAAGTATGTACTTTTCTGCTTCTGCTGCCACTAATTTTTTCAAAAAATCACCCCCTGTAAATAATTTGTTTCACAAACTTCGATATGCAAACGTTGTTTGTTCGATATGTGCTTCGCACTCGATATGTTACTTTGTAACGCGTAAACCACTCTGCCGCAAGGCAGAACTTCACTACGAAGTAACTTCACTTGCCCGAATGGACAAACTTAGTTGCTATAGCCATGTGGGGCTATAGCATTTTAATATTTCCCCATCCGCTGCCGCTTCCGGATGCAGAGTCAGAGCCCTGTTCCGCACCCGCTTTTCTCTTGCTTTTGGTACGGGAAAGAAAGGCATTAGCAGTAACTATGCCCTGATTCTGACAGTTTAAAATTATCTTGTCTATGTAGTTTAAATTCCGGGCATTGGCACGTACCGCTTCGTCAATGCATAAGCAAAGCATCTCGTCCTCGATACCCGAATTAAGATAATCCGTTAACATCTCTGCTGCTTTTGGTGTAATAACGCCGATGTTTTGTTCATAGTGCGAAATGCACTTTATATTACTACTACCATCTAACCTGTCTTGGGTAGTAGTAGTAAAATTATTTATATATTTATTATTAATATTAAATATACTATCTTTTGCCTTTTCACCGTTATTTACACCATTAGTTACACTATTACTTACACCAATACTTACACTATTACTTACACTATTTGCAGAAAACTCTGTTAATTTGTAAATTGGAGACTTCCTGCTCTTGCCGTTTTCAAAATCAATAAGATTTCTTTGTTTTAATGAATTTTTGGCTTTAATTACGCCCTGTAGGGATAAACCACTCTTTAATTGTAAGGTTGTATTGCACACAGGAAACCATTCCTGACAGTCTGAACGAAGCATTATATCTAACAATGCAAAATATAATGCAATCTGACCTGCGCTTAAACGGTTTACCATAGCGTAATCACTAAACCCAGCAATTTGTTGTAATAAATCCATAATAACACTCCTGTATAAATTAATTGACAACTACCGTTGTCGTGAATTGGCGTACCGCCATGAATTCTCGCTGCCGCTTCCGTGAATTGAATTTTATAGAAATTCATTGTTGAGGAAAACCGCCATCGGTTTTCTACCATAATGCACCATAGGTGCAATTCATGAGCCAACGGCTCAATTAATGAAATCTTTGATTTCAATTCGTGCCACAGGCAATTCATTGCGTAGCGTTGTCGAAGGCAATCATAGTTGCGTTGCCGCACGCAACGCTTTAATCTCGTATAACGTGTCAACGTCGTTCCAGGAGATAGGTACTAAATGAAAAATTGAATTCCAGAACTTAAGGGCAGGAACGTTGCTGTTGATAATGTGTAACGATGTGGGCATACCGTACTTTTCAATGTAGTCTGATACCGCTTTTCTGGCGTGGCCCTGCCGCCTGTATGACGGAATTATGTATAAACAGTCAATGTATCCACCGTGTAAACATAATAACCCTATGTCCTTGCCGTCTGCTTTGATTTTGATTTTCTTTGTAAGCGATTTTAATATAACCGGAACAGAATACTTGTCCAACTCCGCCCGGAATTTTAAATATAACTCTGTTTTGCTCAATTTTCATGTCCTCCATTTCGACCCATCATTTCTTTTGCAATCCTGTTAAGGTCCTCAACCAATATGTACGGTTTTAATTCGTTGTCCTCTCCGATTACTTTCTCACACTCTTTTAACCGAAGTAATAAATCTTTTATTAATTCAGACTTGATAATTTTGAACACACCATCGCTCAGGTCACTTAGTTCGTCGCATCGCATTAATGTTTTTGAATACGTCTCTTTTAAATCATCAACTGCTTTGTTGTAATTCAAAATTATTTGATGCAACTCGGAATTTTGAGTTAGCAGACGTTTTATCAAAGCGAGAGCATCTCTGCTAACGTTACTTACATACTTTTCATCAAGACAAGCAGCACCGTACGGACACTCCTGACACTTGTCTTCCTGGGAGCAACATTCCAACGCCTTTATAATCTGTTCATCAGTTAACTCCGGTAATTTTTTGTTTTCCATTTTTCAAACACTCCTTTTCTTCCTTAACAGGATAACTGTTTTGTTTCTTGCAAATGTGCTTTAATTCACATATTGGCTCGTAGTTTTCTCCGCTGGGATTAAATATGTCTATGCCGCATCTGTTACAAGTAATTTCAATTGTCTGTGACATTACCTACACCGCCTTTCTCGGCTTCCGTGTTGGCAACAACACTTAGCATATATAAAATTATAAAAAATCTGCCCGGTGCTTTTTTGCCCATGTCGTACAACTCGTATTGTTCGCAACCGAAAATATTATAATAATCATGCTCACTGAAATTGCTTTTGTTAAGACAAAATATCCAGTCGTATTCGTTGTTTGCTGCTTCTTTTAAGGTTTTTAAATCCTCGCAGGTCTCAGCAATTTCGTATAAGCAGTCATCGTCATCCACATAGGATGTGTACTCTTCTTCGTAAAATTTATCAAAACTTGTTCTTTGCTCTTCTGATAAATCATAATTGTACCAGTCGCCCTCTTTAATATGCCTTAATAATTCTTTCTGGCAGTGTTCTTCGTAAAATTCGGTCCTGTCTCTGCTTTCAAGTTTTTCCAGTTGATAATATGGCGAATTATAAGCAAGATTTGTAACATCGGTCTTTCAGGTGCAACAAAATCCCCAAAAACCATAATCACCGTACCAACTCATGTGATATCCGTCGAAAATAGCATAAACAGGACAACAAAAACGACGTCCCGTTTTTGACTGTATTTTCACTTTAGAAACTTCGTCACTGTAACGGATAATCTCGTAATCAATCTCCTCAAATGGAGTTATGTCGTCTATGTCATAGTCCTTTTTCAATATTTCTGCAATAGCAGCGTTTCCTTTCATACCTCTCACTCCTTAAAAATTCATCCATATTTTTTCTGTCCTGTGTAAGCCCATTTGAGCCAGCGTGTCCTTGGTGTCAGTTCGCCACCCTGAAAGCATCTCATTATATAAGTCATTGTCATATCCACTTAAGACAATCATAGAATTACTTTGTTTAAGTGCATAAAGTAACTCGATGTGCCTTATTTCTTCAAATTCGTGAATATACATTGCTTTCTTTCGAAGGGATTGCAAATATGGTGGGTCAACATATATAAGCGTGTCCGGGTGGTTATATCTTTTTATAAGTTCCACACCATCTATATTTTCAATCTGCGCATTTTTAAGTCTTTTGCAACAATCCAATATAACGCCCGGAAGATAATTCCACATCGTTGCACATCTTGGTCCTCCATAAGTCTGAACATTACGCCAGGACTTTCGGCAACTGTTTGTAGTACCAAAAGATTGATGATACCTCACTAATGTCCGACGGGCTCGTTCAACCTTATCATCTACACTCATGTCATAGCAGTCAATATATTCTTCTCGCGAAAACGGTGTAAATTCTATCGCTTTTGCGAGTGCTTCAGGTTGTTCCCGGCAAACCCGAAACAGATTAACAATGTTTCCATCAACATCATTTATGGTTTCAATATAAGACGGTTTTTTGTTAAAGAAAACCGCACCGCTACCAAAGAACGGCTCACAATATACTTTGTGTTCTGGAAAATGACTTAAAAGCCATTCAGAAATACGCCACTTGCTTCCTGGATATTTTAATATGGCTTTCATCTTCCCACCTACTTCTTCATAATAAGTTCCACTAACTCACCGATGTCGTAAATTAACGGCTCTTTTCCCATAATTTCTTCCTGTCTCTCTGCTAACCGCTTTGCAGCATATTTTATGTTACGATGCTGGGTGTAGCCCTTTTCGTCTATGTATTCACCTTTTGCATTGTCAACAAACTCCTGGACATAACTGAAAACACCGTCCATAAACCTTTTTATGCCCTGCTTACCGTATCCTCTCTCGTATAACTGGGAAGCAATGGATGCCGATATAACGTATAAAATATCCTTAACACAGGAATAAGCAACTTCTGATGCAAGTTGCCTCTGTTGTGATATGATTTTTGTTAAATGATTTGGTCTGCTCATTAATAATCAGTTCCTTTCAATCTTGTATGAAATTTTCCCGCACTTAACGCAGGTGTACTTTTGTGCCCGGACCAGAGCACCGTCAATAACTCTGTATCCGTTTATGTATTCCCGTAGGTACCTGTGTCTGCAGAACTTCTGCCGTAATTTTAAAATAATACTGAACATAATAACCCCCGTATATAATTTGTTTCACAAATTTTGATATGCAAACTTCGTTTGCTCGATATGTTTTCACTATGCTCAAACACGATATGTTACTTCGTAACGAGTAAAAGAGAATAGTGAAGAAAGGTGAAAAAAACTATGCTTTTTTCACCTTAAAAACTATGCCGGACAAATGTTAAGCAGATTTTGCTTGACAATGGTCTTGATTTGTGTTACTATAAATGTGGTCATTTTTTTGCTTGGCTGCTTTACGAACTGCAATTCGTTGGCAGTCTTTTTTTATGCATTGGAAAACGTATATTGCTAAAAACCCACCTAATACCAGGAGCACCTGCCGTCCCATCGGCTCTCCGTTGTCGCAGGCGCTTATAAATCCGCAAATCATAAACCCCGTAATCACCTGCAAAAATTCAAATAACTTTGTCACTGCTTTCTTCTCCTTTCATATTCAGTTTTTCTTCCACTTGATTAACCCCACGACGCACATGACGGCGTTCACTACATAAAGCAGCGCTTGTCCGTATGCGCCGATTATGATGTCATATACTACCCAGAATGTGTTGGTACCAAGCCATAAATAGAAACACCACTTTTTTTGAAATGCATTGGCAATGGTACCCGTAATCGATAATAAGGTTATTATGTAACTTGCTCCCTGCATTTCTTATCGCCTCCTTTTTCCAGTTCCCGGATTGCACTGTATTTTCCCCAGGATAAATTTGTGCCGTGCTCCTTGTTGTACTTGTTTAACTCCTTAACCGCCTTGTCCAACGGCAATTGCTTTTTCTTTGACATTTTTAATCCCTGCCCTTCCCGGTACTGCCAATGTATTCACCATCTAACGTGTGGTAATCAGAATAACATTCGTATCTGTGCTCACCATCGGGTTTGACAATCATTATCCAGGTCCTCTTGACAATGACCTGTTCTTCTTTTAAAACCATCATTTCCACCTTGCCTTGCACTTTTTTCATAAAATCACTCCTCCCCTAAAGTTTACTCAACACCGATGCTGCTCTCTCAACCGCTATGTAGCAGGGCTTTGTAATGTTGAAAATTTTCTTTATCGTCCTGGAATCACTAATTCCGCAAAATACGGATAAGTCTGTAACAGTCAGTAATTCCTTTCCCGGAAACGACTCTCTTAATTTGTTGGCGTATGTGACCTTGTCCTCGTTAAAAATAGGCATCCTTATCCCTCCTTTTGTTTGCACATTTACAAATTTGTGCTTACGTGCTATAATCAAATTGAGGTGATTGTTTTGTCAAATGATTATATTAAAACTATTTATAATAACCTAAGTAAACACAAATCAGAAAATATAAAGTTTCGTACAAAATACGAACTATCACTTAATTACATTGAACTTATGTCTAAAGACGAACTTAAAAACCTGAAAAAACATATTAATAAACTGCTAAGATTAAAAAGGTATGGTAAATTTGGTTCATTCATAAATGATTACGAAAAACCTATCATCATATTTTGTACCGTAATTTCAACAGTTATTGCTGTCATAGCATTATTATTTTAAGTGTTGATAAAAAAAGTAATGATCCCAATAATATCAAAATAAGCATAACGTGTTCTGCTATGTATAACAGAATTACCGTTGTGCATTTTTTTAACTTTTTAAACTTAAAACAAGTTACCATAGCCATCAATACATATAACAGCACTATTGCTATAACTGCAATGGTTTTCCACATTTTAACATCCCTCCTCGAACTCACTGTTTCAATAATTGCATTATTCCAATAACTATTAAACACACAGAAGCACACATGCAAGGTAATAATAAAATAAATAAATGCTCCTGTGGGTTTCTTTTGATACCACTTAAATAATCTTTAAACCATTTCATCCTTATCCCTCCTTAAACAAATCAGAAATACTGCTTATACAATTTCTTTTGTAATTTCACTAATAGACACATTAAATAATTCGGCCAAACGCACTTGCCACACAGGACTGTTATGAATACCACCCTTTTCAAGTGCACTTATTACCTGTTTTTTTACACCCATTTTTTCTGCTAATGCCACCTGCGTTTCGTAACCGTTTTTAATTCTCAAATATACCATTCCGAGCATACTGACACCTCCTTATATAACAATTATTGACTTTTACTGTCGGTTGTTGTAAAATAAAAGAGCAAAGTATATCTTGGAGGATATTTTAATATTGCTCTTTATTTCAGTAAGACAAAAGGTTATGGAGGTTGTTATAAATGGACATGCCGGAATATAAATATATATATACAAAAACCAAGTGTAACAAAAAATCAATTTATGTCACAATCGAAAAACAATATAGATACATTCCGGATAAAAATGTATATCGCTTTGAAAAAGGAACGTGTAATGTTTACAAAGGTTGGCTAAAAACCCACAAATGCAATGGAATAGATTTATACAATAGACCTTGTGAACTAATTAATCCTCTACCGTACGATATGTCTCCAGACGCTCCTGAGTTTCTTGAAGAAAACTGGGAGAAACGTCTGACGGAATAGTGTAACAGAATTTTCTAAAAACGCACAAATGGCAATTTGCTTCAGGACCTAATGCCTGAATCTCTGAACACCGCTTTCCTAATCTTTCATAAAATTCGAAAACATCCATAAATAAAAACTCCAATTGTTTCGTCTTTGATGATTATATTATAGTACCCGCTTTTGAAACTGTCAACATAAAATTTCAAATTTGAGTACTTTTGTTAATAATTACTAAAAAGGGAGTGTAAATTTTGGGTACTATTGATATTATTTCGGTACTATTGAAAAAACAAAATAAGAGGCAAAAGGACCTAACAGATTATTTGGGACTAAAGAAAAACGCGTTTACTAATTGGAAAAACGGGCATACAGAATCATACAAAAAATATTTGCCACAAATTTCCAAGTTTTTCGGTGTTTCAATAGATTATTTGCTTGGGGTTGATGAAAGTGATTCCAATACAAGCAAAAACAACTTTTCATTGCGTACTCCGGAGGAAGAGCAGGAATTAAACGAATACCTGGAGGCCGTAAGAACAAATCCCGAATTACGAATGATGTTCAGTTTGACTAAAAACGCTAAAAAAGAAGATGTTGAAAAAGCAGTACAGATAATAAAAACACTGCTTGGAAAATAAGTGCCCGTTTTTTCGTACACTCTGTTTGCTATAATTTTCTTACAACAATTGTAAAGAGGTGTTGAATATGCAAAACTATGATGTTAGGTATTTTTATGTAAATATGCCTAATTCGGTTAAAGCGTGTGCCGTTCCTGATGCGATAGGAACTGGCTATACAATAGTAGTAAATTCACGTTTGTCAGAAGAAGGGAAAATCCGGGCAATAAAACACGAATTAAAACACATTAATTGCGATGACTGTTTTAATGAGATTGAAACAACGGAACAACTTGAAAACTTTGATGTTAATTAACTAAGTAAGAGGTAAAAACATGATGGAAGAATTGAATTTCAAATTTTTGTTTTATTATATAATATTCTCTTTTGCCTTTGCGTTTTTATTAAAAGTATTGGATTTTATCCGTGATAATTGCTATTTAGACTATTTAACAACAGAGAAAAAGAAGGATAAAATTAAATATAACATTTTTGTATGGATTGATATCATTAAAATGTTTCTTTTGTATCTTACAATTATACCTGGACTTATTTCTCTAATAGATACCGAAATAGAGAACTATCACAAAAAAATTCTTGAACGTATTGAATATTACGAAAATAGAAAACTAATGGATAAACTGAAAGAAAAATGGGTACCCGAAGAAATGAAAAGGGCATACCATAACGGTAAAGTATTGGCATATAGACTTTTAGATATTGATACCGATTTAGAAATAAGATATGATGAAGACTATTATGGATATGAAAAATACTATTCCTTTGAATCAAGATACAATAATGAATCTTTTGATTATTTTGATAAAAAAGAATTGTACGATTATGAAAGAGAACAATATATTGCAGAATTTAAAAAAGGGCTTGATGATGTAGCAAAGGATAACGGCATTAGCCCTGAAGAGATGGAAAAAATAACTGATGGTCATATTCCATGTGTTATTCCTCGCTCAGACGGTAGAGAACCTGATTACCATAATTTTTATTATCACGGAAAATATTAAGGTGAAAATATGAACTATATAACATTTAAAGAATTTTTTTATTTCATTGTATTTAGTATAGTGTTGGCGTATGTAATGAAAATAACAACATACATCTCTAAACGCTGCGAAATAAGTTATTTGGAAAACAAAAGCAGGAAGAACAAAATCAAATATGTTTTTGCAGAAGTCGTTGAGGGAATTTTCTTTTTTGTAGGAATGATAACTGCATTACCTGGAGGACTGTTTGTTCTTGATATGTATATAAGCGAAAGAATTGTTGAAATTGCTAAACAAAAGAAGTAAAATATTAGGGTGAAACTATGGGAAAAAGAAAAGATGGCAGACTTCAGAAGTCAATAAACATAAATGGAAAACGAATATATTTTTACGGAAAAACAGAAAAAGAAGTAATAAATAAAATAATGAATTACCGGGAAAAAGAGAAAAACGGCTTAACGTTCAAAGAGGTGGCCGACCAGTGGGAACGTGAACATTATGAAGACGTTGCGGACACAACTGCTAAAAGATATAAACCTTGTTGCCACAGAGCCGTCGAGTATTTTGGTAATGAATTTATAAAGGACATTAGTATATCTAAAATAGATGCATTTATAAAAGCATTTGCAAAAAAAGGATTTGCTTTTAAGACTGTAAAAGCTCAATTGTCAATCATAAGTCTGATTTTCAAGTATGCAGTTATAAATGGATATGTGGAAAATAATCCCTGTGCTTATGTATCTGTACCAAAAAACTTGAAACAGACAAGAAGGGAACTGCCGGAAGCAAATCAAATTGAGATAGTAAATAAAAGCGTAAATGTGCCTTTTGGATTGTTTGCTTATTTTATTTTATATACAGGATGCAGACGTGGAGAAGCCCTGGCACTTCAATATGGAGACATAGATTTTGATAATAAAATAATTCATATAACAAAATCTGTTTCTTATGCTAATAATAGTCCTAAAATAAAAACGCCTAAAACTGAGGCAGGAATAAGAGATATAATATTGCTTGATTGCCTTGCAGAAAAAATTCCAAAGGGAAAGAAAAATGAATATATCTTTTCATCGGGGAATGGCGAACTTCTTCACGGTTCAAATTTCGAAAGATTGTGGCATAAATACACGGCAGAAACAGGTTTAACAATAACTCCCCATCAGTTAAGACATGCTTACGCAACAATATTGTATGAAGCAGGAATAAAGGATAAAGATGCCCAGGAACTGATGGGACATTCAAATATAAATATCACAAGAGAGATTTATACTCATATAAGTAGTAGGCGTAAAGAAGCAACTGCAGAACTTCTAAATAGATTTGTCAATAGAGATGTAAAATAGGTGTCAAAACCCATATAAAACTTGATTTTATAACATTTTTTAAGAGTTCAAGTCTCCCCACTCAGACCAAAAAAGGCAAGATTCAAAAGAATCTTGCCTTTTTTTGCCGAAATTTGACATATTTTGTTTCCTTCCTGATGTCAAAATGATGTCAAAAAGTTATTGCTTTTTTTAGTTCGCTATGCTAAAATATAATTAATAAAATAATCACACTGCCACCGGGTAGTGAGTGCGTAAAGCATTCGTTGGTATATCGTTAGGTCTTTGAAGATATACTTTCGGATGTTTATTTTTTTAGGGGGCTTGTTATGATTAAATCAAAATACTTTTCAAAAACCGAAAAAATTCTGTGGTTATCTTCCGTTGTTCTTATCATTGGTTCCTTCTGCATTTTTGATAAAGAAAGCTATCTGGTGCTATGTGCATCGCTTATTGGCGTAACCTCACTTATATTTAATGCAAAAGGTAATCCTTTCGGGCAACTTTTAATGGTAATATTCAGTTTACTGTACGGAATAATTTCCTATACCTTTTCATATTACGGAGAAATGATAACCTATCTTGGAATGACAATGCCTATGGCAGTTTTTGCACTTGTATCCTGGCTCAAAAACCCCTATAACGGAAATAAATCAGAGGTTAAAGTTAATTCTGTCTCCAAAAAAGAACACGCCTTTATGTGGATAATAACTATTGTCGTTACAGTTGTCTTTTACTTTATATTAACTTACTTCGGCACGGCAAATGTTATCCCGAGCACACTTTCTGTTACCACCAGTTTCGTGGCCGTTTACCTTACTTTCAGAAGAAGTCCGTACTTTGCCATCGCCTATGCCCTAAATGACATTGTGCTGATAATTCTATGGATACTAGCAAGTTTTTATAACATCCGATACATTTCAGTTGTGTTCTGCTTTGTTGCATTTCTTTTTAATGACATTTACGGCTTTATCAACTGGCAAAAAATGAAAATAAGACAAAATAAGTAAGTTAGCCGTCGTATCAAACCTATTTTTCATAAATTTCAATTATATCCCGTGCCAGTTGATACATCTCTTCTACCACATAATCGGGAGATATAATTTTTGCCTGTTTTCCAAAACTCATTACCCACGACAGGAATTGCGGACTAACGGCAACTTTAACGCGATAGATGAAATGGTCTTCGTCTGATTTCACAATGGGGATATCTATACCGAATCTGTCAAACACAACTCCTACAAGTTTGTTGTCAAACTCTATGGAAACATCTGTTTCTTCACCGCTAAACATCTGAAACATTGTCTTTGAATAGTGTGACAAATCAAAGGGCTTGTCTGACAAAACTCTGTCCTCTTCCATAAGTTCAATATTTTCCATTTTGTCAACGCGGTAATGGGTGTAGTTGTCATACTTTTCCTTGTATGTAATTAGATAATAATTTTCATCATCCCAGGTAAGTGAAACGGGCGATTCCGTATATAGTCCACCGTCTTTACGGTACACCTTCTTCTTATTTACATCAAGATTAAAATACTTAAAAGTAATCTGTTTATTTGCCGCAATTGCCTCGTGAATTTTATCAACGTTATAGTAAATCTGCTCATTAAGGGTTTTTACACGGTTTGTTATAAAAACCTGTCTTTGCAGTTTTTTGGCGTTCTCGTGACTGGTTAACTTCTCAATTTTCGAAATCAGTTCCATACTCTTTTTGCGGGTAATGAACTTTGATGCCTGAACACTGTCGACCAGAAGTTTCAGTTCGGGCAGTTCAAAGTCACGACTTGCAACATAGTAGTTGGTTGTACGTGTTTTATTTGAGCAGATATCAAGACCGTATAATTGCAAGTATTCCAAATCATCATAAATACTTTTTCGTTCTGCAGAAATACCCAGTTTTGCAAGTTCTGCAATCATTTCAGGCACAGTAATTGTGTGCTCCTCGTCAGTTTTGTCCAACAGTATCTTAGCCAGATACATCATTTTAAGTTTTTGATGTGATAATTTCATAAAATAACTTCCTTAATTTTTTATTCCTCTTCAGTTTCATCAACGTACTCATTATATTCATTATAATCTTCTTCGTCACCACTCATTGAATGAGATGCCATATAATCCATATAACTGTCGTAAAAATCCTGTTTTCCATTCTGATTCCAATCATAAACCATAATTTACACCCCCAGACTGATTTTACCTGATACTTTTTTGTTCATAACCGTATTCATAAACACACCCTTGCTGATGATTGCAAAGTAGCCGTTATATTCATCCTCATAGTTTTCGGTTATGAGTTCAAGGGATTCTTTAAGCTGGAGCATTGCAGCAAATTCGTGTTTGCAAGCGCCGCTGCAGAAGCAAGAACATTTGAGGTTTGAGATTTCACCCTCTATGTAATCAAATTCTATTTCGTAATTCTCGTTGCCTTCAACAATGGCGTGACCACGAGTACCGTCTATCTCAACAAAACCGACTCTGTTTTCGATATAATAGTCGTGTCCACGGTCAGCGGCATCGTGAGATATTTTCATCTTTGACAAATCATCAAGCGGGAATCTGTTTGTATCATCATTACCGCTTACATATTCCTCATAATTTTCAGGTGCCTTAAACCATGTAAGAACTTTTGAAAAAGGAATTGCCCCTTTGTCGAAACTTACAACATGTGACCCCGCAAGGTAGAAGTCACCTTTTACATTGGCATCAACAAGGGCAATAACCCTCATATAATCAGAAGGCTTAATCTTAAAACAGTAGTTAACCTCGGTAACCTGTCCGCGGATGCCTTCCATCTTACCTTCCACATAAACAAAGTCTCCAACCTTCAAGTCAAAACTGTCATTATAATATGACCAGCCCATATCTCTGTGAGGAAAATACACCCTGACAATCGATTTTCGCGGATTGATTTCCACAGACTCAGGTGTAGCAGGTATTACTTTTTCAACCACTATATCTGTTTTTGTATTAAAGCCGATTGGATATTTTTTCATACGTTTTAACCCCCGTTCTTCTCTTTATACTTATTCTAACAAATTAGGTGGGTATTAAAACGGACAGTGTTTAATCAAAGTATAGCATAATATATTTATTAAATCAATACATATTAAAAAGCGGTCCGAAAGATAACTTCCAGACCGCTTTTTCGTTTTTTACTTATGCTGTTAATTCTTTTTTACATATTGCAAAACTTCACATTCTCCGTCAAAAGAACATAAAAGATAATTATTATCGCACCACGAAATTCGTTTATATTTTGCTTCAACAACCTTATCCCCATTGTGCTTTATCAATCCTTCAAGATAATTATCCTTATCTCCGTCGCGAACTGTTAATAACGGATTATCCACTCCATGTATCTCATGATATATGGCGGGCACTACAATATTATCATTAAAATCAATAAGGCCTTGCTTTTTATCACTTTCATATACCATGAGTTTTTTATCGTAGTGAATACCATTCCACGATAAATCATATTTGCACGGAAGAATTACATTACCTTGTTTATCAATTAAACCATGTCTGGAACCATTCTCATCCCTTATGACAACTTCGTACGGTTCCCTCCATGTATAAATAGAAGAATAGACAGACGGAAACAACTCTTCTCCGTTTCGATTGATAATCTTTGCTATGTTTCTATTAAGGGATTTATCGTAAATTTCAACCTTGATGTTGCCATCATCCATAAAGTCCACATCCAAAAATTGAGGTTCAAATAATACTTTTTGTTGAACAATATCATAGATTCCTAACGACACATCGTCGCTCCATTTATCATCTGCATAAAATGAAAATAAGCCATTTTTATATTCATATCCAATATCTTCGAAAATAGGTTCAACAAGCCATCTACCATTCTTGTCAATAACTCCCCATTTACCATTTTCCCATCCGCCGGAATGTGCAACGAATATATCTGTCGTATCCCAAAGTTCCCTGATTTCATCAAAAACACATGGAATAACTTCTTTTCCGGTTTTGTCAATAGCACCCCAAAGTTCTTCTTCAGTCCAGTAACGCCCGGAATTATACTTGTTGTTCCATTTTTCATCACGAGTCCATTTCCCTTTACATACAATTGCAACACCATCATTAAAATCATTTGCATAAATGTATTGAGGCGAAATAATCTCGGTGCCGTTTTCGTCAACATATCCCCATGTTCCGGCGATTTCTGAATAGTCAGAATGATATGCCAAATCCATAAATCCAAGTTTTAATGTAGAAACCTTGCACAAACCCTCGCAGAATTCACCAACTTCTTGATACCTTTCACCGAAGGCAGATTCTATCGAAGTTTCATTCCCTGACTTATCTATATAATACCATTTCCCGTCTTTCTTAACCATCGCCATGCCGTTATGAAATTTATCTGCATTTTCGTATATTGCAGGAATCGCAATTTTTCCTGATGTATCTATATAGCCATATCCACGCCCTTGAATTCCAACTACAGCCAAGCCTTCCTTGAAACTGTCTATATAATCAAAATCATGGCTTGTCAAACGGGAACCTTCTAAAGTTGCAAAAGTAGAAACTCCTTCAAAATTAAATGCGAAACCCTTAAGAAGCGCCTTGATAATACCTGTTTCCTCGTCCTGATGTATTGAATTTGCTTTCCATTTCCACAGTCTGTTTATTTTTATTTCGTCATCTTCGTAAACTGTATCGTTGCAAATCACTGGTTCCTGATACTCCTTGCTGTTCTGATAGCAATAATGCGTCGATAAAGAAAAACCGTTTTTAAACGTAATTGCTTGTCCTCGTAAAGGGTAATAGCCGTATTCACTTTCTACAGAAGATACAATTTCAGCAGAATTCCATATTTTATCCGTAAATACGTGATTACAATATTTAACAACTTCATCATTCTCGTTTTCAGCATTAACCGGAAGAACATATTTTTTACATTCTCCGTTATCAAACATAAGTTTTAAGGCAAAACGCTCATACATAACCGGCAATATCGGTTCTATATTAACCAACTTTGGAAAACGAGAATACATTTCTTCGTTTTCTCGTATTTCTGTTTTTATGAATTCTGCAACAGGTTTTTCTCCTCCGTCAAATGGACAAGTATAAACTTGCGAGATGCGATTTTCCTTGTCTACAATAAAACCAAAAAATCCATAATCATCAAGATACGGCACTTTGCTATATACCACATCATTGTAGCGGACATAACCAATTTTCATATCGCCATATTTTTTATGCAATTTCTGCAGGTTATAATAGAAAGCACTGTTTAAAGTAATACCTTGTGAATTGTAACCATTAAAATACGGATTGCTTTTGCAAATAATGTCATCATACACATCAAGAGAGGCATGATTAAAAGCATACATAAGTTCATAAGTACGGTCAACCATTTCTTTTCTTGGATAGTATTCGATAATTGACTTTCCATTTACTTCTCCCAAACGCCATAATTCTATGTTTTTATCTTCATTGTCGCCATAACTATAGACACCATATGCCACTTCATCGCCATTCATAAAACGCTTTACTCTAAGATAAACCATTAAAACAGTTCTGTTTTTCGCATAGGGATGATTCCTTAACTTACTGCAATATTCCCCGTCAAGCTGTGTAGTCCTCTCTTTTCCGTATGCGTACATATATACGGCATATTCGAAACCGTTTCGATTACACAGATATCCTATACAATCATCTAAAACATCTGTTTCCTGCACATAGTATCCATTGTTATCAAGCCATTTCTTAAAAAACTCATCAGATTTTCGCCATATGTACACTTCGTCATCAGAATATGCTTTTTCTTCAAGATGTTGTCCCGAAAAAACTCCTTGCATTTCTTTTACCTGACGATTGTGTCGTGTTAACGGCTTTACAGTATCGGGTTTATCAAACGGAGAATCTTTTTCAATTTTTTCTCCATAAAATTCAATATCAAACAGTTTTTTATTCCTCGAAAGCGTAATGTTGCATATTTTCTTCTTGCGATTGATAACTGCAACAACTATTGCAACGGGATGTACCTTACTGGATTGATATAAATACATTCCATATTTACACAACAAAGTTTTTTTCTCAGTGACAAACAGTTTCTCTGCATCTGAAAAATTTGTGATACTATCAAGTTTTACAATCTCGTAAGAGTAGGAATTTGTTTCATCCAGTTGTGAATCTACATATTTCATTCTTTCTGCAATTTCGTCAGCAGAACAAAAACTTTTATTTGCATATTCAGAAAAATATTTACAGTCATCAGCCATATGGGTAATAAGTTCATCAACATTGCCTAATGCAAATGCATCACCAAGAAGTTTAATCAAATCATATTGTTTCATAGTAACCTCCTAAAACCCATAGATGTTTAAAACATCATCTTTACCTAATGCTAATTCAGACCATTTTGATACATCCGATAATTGCGTTTCGTACTTTACTTTATTCTTCCAGAACTCTGCACCATGATTGTTCAAATACCACAAACCATTATCTATTTGTGCAACAATATAATCAAATAAATCATCAAACGATTTGAAATCAAGAATATTTTTTGCCACAACCAAAACTTTGTTCCATTGATTATAAGGTAAACTATAGTCGCTATATTCATCAAAATCTTCTTTTAAAGCAATTGTCATACTCCATCTAAACAAGTCAAAATCATCAACAGAAATATGAAGTGATGTACCCTTTTCAGAAGGCACTAACGACATATATGGTGTTTCCGTATGTTCTGCTCCTTTTTCACCAAAGTATAATGTGTTACTTCCTTCAAAACTGAATGTATCATCTGTATGAAGATCTTCGTAATTGAACAAAGCATCTTTTAACTCTTTGAATGTAATTAATACATCTTCATTATTTTTATCAATACAAGAAACTCTACAATAATCAAACACAGGATGTATGCACAACCCTATACCATTTTCCAACCAGAAGACAATTCTTGATACAAATCCTTTTTCTGCCTCATATCCATCCGTATATTCGCAAACTTCAATTTCTTCAATTTTATTGCCAATGCATACAGAAAAAAGTTTATTTGCATCAGCGTTAGGAAGATTCGTCCCCGCATCTGTATGCCAAGGAATGCAATTCATTGAAAAACGATAACATGGATCTTGAGGAGTATCAATTTCAAAAACATCACCGTCATCAAATTCGATTAGAAACGGTTCGTCAATTTCTGAATATCTTGAAAATTTCATATCTGGCGAAATGTTTTTATAATCAGACATCTTCTGTCGCTCATCCTCGGGTAAATGAGAAAGTTTTCTATACGCAGCACTTTCGATCCAATCTCGCGTCAGATAGTAACTCAAGCCTATCATTTTCATCTTTTTAATTCGCCTTCCAACCAACTGCATTTTTTCAAGTTCTTTTTTGATTTCCACAGCATACTTCAAGGTTGGAGCTGACCATTCTTTCCCAGAAAAAGTATAATTAGTAAAAATATCAAATTGTTTTTCTTTGTCATTCATAATAATACGCACCTCACTTTTCAAACTCTTTCATTGTAATCATTATATCAAATTAAGTGGGTATTAAAACGGACAGTGAAACAAAACCCCGTAATACTGGAGTATTACGAGGGTTTTTAATTATTTTTTCTCAAATTTTCGCCAGGCAGGGACTACTGCAAAGCATATTGCAGTACCCAAAACTGCAACGGCACACCAAAGCAGAATTGTTGTATTCCAGCCCATATTCTCAGAAATTGATGCTATTCCATAAGTTGAAACTGCGCTACCTACATAAGTACAGGCATTAAGCACACCTGAAACGGTTGAAACGTTTCCGTACTTTTCAAAAAACGGAGGCAACATACATATTAAAATAAGGTTGACGCCGTGCATAGAACCTGCAAGTAATGCGGAGAACACCACTGACATTACTGCATTCTGCCCCGTAACAAAAATAAGGACAACAGAAGCGATTGCACCTACTCCGAAAACCGTACCTGCACAGGTAATGGGATTTTTAAGTTTTGACTGATACAATTTTTGCACAATTTTATAGCAGAAAATACTGAACACAGGCAACACTACCCCTGTTAATATAGATATTTTACTGCCAAGGCTATAAGTTTCGGAAATATATGACGGCATCCAGGTAGTAACACCATCTCTTAAAGCACCCTGCAAAACAATTACCAGCATTACAAAAAGCATCATAGGTGTAAACAAAACAGCGATGCTCTTTTTTTCGCCGACAGTTTCTTCTGCTTTATAAACAGGAATATTTGGGCACTTTTTATTCCATACAATAAGCATTGCCAGTGCACAAAATGCGCTGAACCAGAAAACAACTTTCCAACCTGCAACAGTAATAATGAGTGGAGCAAGAAGATATACAACAATTGTGCCAAAGGAACTGCCCCAGGAAATTTTTACCGAAGCCACTTTGTAATCATCGGCAGATAAAAGTGTGGTTGATAATTTAACAAGCGGAGGCCATAAGAAGGATTGTGCAAAACCGTTTACGCACCACACTAAAGTCATTAAATAAGGTGATGGACAAAACGGAATTATTATATTCATAAGTGATGCAACCAACACCCCAAAAGAAACAAGGGCTTTTGGCTGAAATCTGTCTCCGCATATACCGCTTATAATCTGACCTGTTCCGTAAGCCACAGAACTTCCCGTTAAAGCCAGAGATAACACTGACTTGGAAAATCCTGTAGTCTTTTCCATTTCAACAATAATTGCACCGTAATTAATCCTCGTTATGTAACTTATTAAATAAATAAACATAAACAAATTAATGATACCATTAATTTGTTTTTTATCGGTAAGTTTATCCATCAGAAATTAAAATACTCCTTCCCGTTACGGTAACTGATTCCCTCTACGATTTCCTTTAAGTATTTTTTATCGTTGGGATATTCGCCGTTTTCAACCCATTCGCCAATTATGTTGCACATAATTCGTCTGAAATACTCGTGACGTGGGTATGATACGAAACTTCGTGAGTCTGTTAACATTCCCACAAATTTACCAAGAATACCAAGGTTGCCAAGGGCTTTCATCTGCGCTTCCATACCGTCACGGTTGTCGTTAAACCACCAACCGGAGCCGAACTGAATCTTTGACGGTGCTTCACTCGTCTGGAAGTTGCCGAGCATTGTGCCGAGCACATAGTTATCCTTCGGGTTGAGCGTGAAAAGGATTGTACGGGG
>CALDNB010000022.1 GCA_937914775.1 uncultured Clostridia bacterium | reverse complement strand
AGTTGTTCCTGGAAAAGCGCCGCATACTGAGGATTGGGCTTTTCGATTTCAACCGGATGGAATAACATTTTTTCGTGTTTAAACATTTTCATACCTCCTATTATTTTTATTATCTGCCAATTAATAAAAATAATACGAAAATGTTTTAAACTATTTTACAAACTTACATTCCCAATACCCTGTTATGTGCAAAAGAGCCTTTCACTTATTAGACGATTTAAAATAGAAAAAAGTCATTTTTTTCGAGCCGTTATTATTCCATATGTAACACTTATAACAGCATAAGGAATCAGCAACAAAAGACAAACGACAGAAGCAATGGGCGGCAAAAAAATGCTGATTATAAACAACAACCCCATAACAACCGTTTCGTAACCTATAAATCTGTTAACCTTTCTGGCTTTTTCGGCATCGATGCTGAAATTCTTAACCCTGTCAAACTTGGGCAGATAGTTGCCCATTACAAGAAACATAACACCTACAATAAAAGAAACTGCCTTTCTTATGTCCAGATTCCATCCAAGCCCAACCCCTAAAGTTATTATCTGCAAAACAACCGTCAGGCACGGAATTATCCATTTTGTTACTGTCTCGAACTTCTTTCTTTCACCGTGTTTATATGAATTAATGTCATTTATAATACAACAAAATCCTTGCAGCAGTACCATTAACAAGGGTATTCCAAAAACAACAAAAGGTTTAGATGCAAAATTATCAGCCACTCCGTAAATGTTAAAATGAATTGCCATTGTCTTGGGAAGTCTGTCCCAAAGAGATACACCAAGCAATATTGGTAACAGACATACAAGGCCTGTAATAATAAAAATTCTCCATTTAAAAAATTTCATTAATTGTTACCTCCTAACGTATAAATCCACCTGATAACATCTTCAAATACAGACGTGTTCAGTTCGTAATATATAAAATTTTTATGCTTTTGTTCCGCAATAAGGTCTGCGCTTTTTAACTTTGCCAGATGGTACGATACAGTTGCACCTGTCAAATCAAATTTCTCTGCAATTTCACCTGCGGATTTTTTCCCTTCTTTAAGCATAGTTAGTATGTCACGTCTTATAGGGTCCGAAATAGCCTTAAGTGTTTCATTTATTCCCACGTACATCACTCCCTCAGAAGTATTTAGAAATATTTCTAAATAGATTATACTACAAATTATAACATAAGTCAAGACCTATTTAGAAAATTTTCTAAATAGGTCTTTTTTGGTAAAACTTTTATTTTTTAAACCTTAAAATGGCTTTGAACAAATCACCGTCAAGCACAACCTCAAATTTACCGTTGCAGATTTCGGTATAACTTTTTACTATTGCAAGACCAAGGCCATTACCCTCTCCCGTTCTTGCTTCGTCACCCCTGACAAATCTGCCCATGATTTCCTCAACATTAAAGTCCATAGGATATGATGCAATGTTTTTAAACTCCATAACAACTTCGCCATTTTCTTCGTAAGCAGTAATAAATACTCTTGTGTTTTTCATAGTGTACTTCAGAATATTGTTAATCAGATTGCTTATAACCCGGGACATTTTTCTGCCGTCTGCAGAAATATATAATTCTTTAGGAACATCAACTAAAAATGTCAGGGCAGACTCTTTTATTTCATTATCCTGTTCTCCGAGAGATTGATTAATAAGAAGGGATACATCAAGTTTCTCCATTACAATGCTCTCGTTTCCGCTTTGAACTTTAGAAATGTCAAACAAGTCTTGGGTTAAGGTTTTAAGCCTGTCACTTTTTTTGGCTATAACCTGAACATAGTCTTTTGCTTCTTCAGGCAAACCTTCAACCCCTGACAAAAGTTCTGTATAACTAATTATTGAAGTAAGAGGTGTCTTGAGATCGTGTGACACGTTGGTAATAAGTTCTGTTTTCATTCTTTCGGCTTTAAGTTTTGCCGAAACTGATTCGTCTAGGCCTTTTGCTATATCGTTAATATTGTCCGCTAACCATTTCATATCCTCGCACTTTAACTCGGGGATTTTGTAAGTAACATTTCCGTTTCTGACTTCACTTGCTCCTTTTTTTATTTCATCAAGGTCTTTTGCACGGTAAGCTACAACAAATGCTGCAAAGAAGAACAAAAGAACTCCCATCAAGATAAAGAATGCTGTATTGTATCCCAAAAATCCGCAAATTCCCATAAGTGCAGTGTATATGAATAGCATACTGATAAGAATTATGCCCGTCTTCTTTGATAATGTTTTTATAATAAGATTTCTGGACTTTATAAATCTGTTGCGAAGCCATCTGAGAATACTAAATAATGTTTTGAAACACCATCTTGTAACACGAATAATAATGCTTGATTCAACAAATCTTTTGCATTTAATATTTCGTACAATAGAAAGCAAGGAGGTTATTACAGTGGTACTTGCTACCGCTGCACAAAGGCCCACAATCATTTCCATCAGGTTATGGGGAAGACTTCTGGTAATATATTCATCAAGCAAAACAACACAAATTACAACTGCTGCAAAACCAATTCCGCCAATTGCAACCAGATGCACTTCCGTCCATATATTATCAAGCCACATTGATTTGTGTTCGCCGTCTTTGTTTTTTCCGCAAACACATAGCAAATAAACAAATAAGAGTAATGCCGCTATAACACAGATAAGTGCAATTTTGAAGGTATCATACACAATGTTAGCCTGTCTGTCCCAAAGAACTTTGCACTCATTAACATAATCCTCTTTTACACTTGTGCAAATAACTATTGATGATGTCTTGTCATAACGGTAAAGTTCATAAATTAATGGTGACGAATAATAGCGGGTTTGACTTGACTCTATTATTACATTACCATCCTCGTCACGCCTTGTTAAACGATAAAACTGTGCGGTCATAAGCTCTTTTTCGCTTGTAGCTCCGCAATTGGTAAATACAGTGTTATTCCATTTGACATAGTAATTTATTTTGTCTGCGCAATATAGCTCATCCAGCATCTCACTGATAACGCCTTCATAACTTCCCGGGTCTATGAATGAATGTCCTTTTTGTATGGCTTGAATCGTTTCTTCGTCTAATTCGCTGTATAAGTTGTGAACTGCATTAAAAACTGCACTTTCAGGAGCATCAAGCAAGGAAGAGAAATGTCTTGCTTCGTTAAAATTGCTCTCAAACCCGTAGATTAGTTCTTTTTCATTAAAATATTCCGCTATGCCATTAGTAACAGTTAATGCATCCAAAACTACACTTGCGATTAATAACAATACGGCTATTGTTTTTGTGTAGTTGGAATATAAGAATTTTTTCATTACCGGTCCCCCTTTAGTCAACCTTGTACCCGATACCCCAAACAACTTTGAGATATTTTGGCTCTTTTGGATTGATTTCGATTTTCTCTCTGATATGCCTTACGTGTACGGCAATAGTATTATCACCTACAACAGATTCTTCGTTCCATACGTTAGAGTAAATGTCTTCTGCCGAAAAAACCCGTCCCCTGTTTCTTACAAGAAGTTCAAGAATTTTATACTCGATAGGTGTAAGCCTTACATTATCTCCGTCAACCTTTACGGTTTTGTTTTCGGTATTAACTACAAGTCCGTCAATTACAATTTCGCCGTTTTGTTTTCCTACTCCCCCAAGAGTGGTGTATCTTCTTAACTGAGATTTTACTCTTGCAACAAGTTCCGAGGGATTAAAGGGTTTCGTCACATAATCATCTGCTCCTGCAGTAAGTCCCAGTATTTTGTCTGCATCTTCCGATTTTGCAGATAAAAGTATAACGGGGATATTTCTTGACTCCCTTAGTTTCATCAAAGTTTTTATTCCGTCGAGTTTTGGCATCATAATATCAAGAA
>CALDNB010000021.1 GCA_937914775.1 uncultured Clostridia bacterium | reverse complement strand
CGAAAAAACATTTTCACCAAACCGTGATGTTACCAGAGAAGAAATTACAGTTATGGTTGCAAGGGCTTTACAGTTTGCGGACTTAAGATGTTCAAAATCACAGGTAACTAATAATGCAGACCAAGAGGAAATTTCTGACTGGGCAAAAGAGGCATACGAATACATTGGCAGAAATTACATTTCGGACTATGACGACACAGACCCCGAAAATCCTGTAAGGTTATTAAATCCAAAGAAAGCCGCTACAAGGGCTGACGTTGCATACATTTTAAACAACACACAGGACGACTGTCAGTTATATGCTTCCGATTTGGCAGTACAATACGGCTTTGACAAAGAAATGCCTGTAATTGACGGCTCCACATCCACATATCCTTTTACACAGGCAGTTTATGGTATGCTATTTAGTAACGGTGAAACACACCCGCAATTTCCTCAAAAACATTCAAAGAGCCACGCATCATATCAGCGGTTAATTAACGGCGAGGTTGATATGCTTTTTGCCTCTGTTTATCCTGCAAGTGATATACTTAAAATGGCAGAGGAAAAAGGTGTAGAGTTGGAACTTATTCCTATTGCTTACGATGCGATGATTTTCTTTACCAACAAGGATAACCCTATAGAGGGGCTTACAAAAGAACAGATAAGCAACATTTATGTAAATGACGCTTACGACAACTGGTCGGAGGTGGGCGGAAGTGATGCTTTAATGTATCCTTATTGCCGTAACAACGACAGCGGAAGCCACGCCCAAATGGAAAAGCACTTCTTAAACGGAAACGAAATTCATCCCGAAGTGCAAAAGGAAACGTCATACACAATGTCAAACGTTTTAACAGATGTTATGAATGCAAAAACTGACAATCCTTTGGGCTACGGACTGGGTTACAGTATTTATTATTACTATCATAATATGTTCTATTTTTACCCGATTGAAGACCAGTTAAAACTGTTGGCTATTGACGGAGTAATGCCAACAGACGAAACTATTGCAGACGGCTCGTATCCCCTTTCAAACAACACTTATATAGTTTTAAGAAAAGATACACCACAAGACGCTCCAGCACGTAAAATGGCAGAATTTATGCTTACAGAGGCAGGACAGATATGTGTAGAAAACGCGGGTTACGGTCGGCTTAAATAAAAGAGGGTGGAAATTTGAAAAAGGTTATATGGATTATAATATTAATTGCAATTTCCGTAGCTGCTGTCAGTTGGTTTATGCCAAAACCCTTAGGTGACGGAGAAATAAAGGAGGTTGTACTGGTACAGGCAAACTTAAATTACGGTGCACAGGACAGTAAACTTGAGTATGTTCATTTTATACCCGACAAAATTATAAAATGTCTTAATAAATACAAAGAGCAACCAACATTTTTAAGGCACAACGGATATGCCATGAAAGATGTTCAGTTACGAATATTAATCCGCACAGACGAGGGTACAAAAGATATAATTATAGGCAAAGATACATATTCTCAAAAAGGTACAGGACCGTCATACAGAATTTTAGACCGTGAAAAGTTTATAAAAGAAATATTTAACGTTTGCGGATATAATTAAGCGTAATGGGTAGTATAATATAGGGTGAATATTATATGTGTACTGCCATTTCAGTTACAGTAAAAAACAATTATTTTGGACGAAATTTAGATTACGAGCATACTTTTGGCGAGAAAATATCAATAACGCCAAGGAATTACAAATTTCAATTTACAAAGGGTAATCATTATGCGATAATCGGAATGGCTTTGCCTTTAAACAATTATCCCCTTTATTTTGATGCAAGTAATGAAATGGGGTTAAGTATGGCAGGTCTTAATTTTCCCGAAAATGCTTGTTATAATGCCGAAGTTAACGGTAAGGAAAATGTTGCTTCTTACGAGTTTATCCCATGGGTTTTAACACAGTGCAAAAATGTTGATGAAGCAGAAAAAATGATTTCTGACATTAACATAACGGACAAGGCATTTTCAAAGGGGCTAACTCCGACGCCGCTACACTGGATTATTGCGGATAAAGAAAGAGCCATAACAGTAGAACAAACTAAAGCAGGACTGGAAATTTATAAGAACGATCTTGGTGTTCTTACAAACAGTCCTGCTTTTGATATGCAAATGACTAATCTTTGTAATTATATGAACATTACTTCCGACCAGCCACAAAACAGGTTTTGCCATAAGACAGATTTAAAAATATACAGTCGTGGAATGGGAGCAATAGGGCTTCCCGGAGACCTGTCTTCAATGTCAAGATTTGTAAGGGCGAGTTTTGTTAAATGTAACTCAGTTTTCGGTAATACAGAGGAGGAAGTGGTAAATCAGTTTTTCCACATTCTTTATTCCGTTTATCAGCAAAAAGGCTCCGTAAAAGTAGGAGAGGGGTACGAGATTACAAATTATACCTCCTGTTGTAATACGAGTAATGGTATATATTATTACAGGACATACAATAACAGCCGTACATGTGCGGTTGATATGTACAGAGAAAACCTTGACGGGGCTGATTTGATTGTGTATAATTTAATAGATAAACAAGATATATATTTACAGAACTGATGGGGGATTTTATTTTGAAATCAAAAAGACTTATTCTTTCTGCTATATTTTTATCATTAGGAATAGTTTTACCTTTTTTAACAGGTCAGATTAAAGAAATAGGAGACACTTTACTTCCTATGCACATTCCCGTAATGCTTTGCGGTCTTATCTGCGGCTGGAAATACGGGTTGGCAGTTGGGTTTTTAACACCTGTTTTAAGAGGTGTTATTGTTGGATTGCCGCCGCTATATCCCAATGCCCTGTGGATGGCTTTTGAACTTGCAACATACGGCTTTACAATTGGATTCTTATATAACAGATTTCATAAAATATACATAAGTCTTATAATTTCAATGCTTAGCGGAAGAATAGTGTGGGGTGTAGTTAAAGCAATTTTACTTGGAGTTGCAGATAAACCCTTTACTATTGAGGCATTTATAGCAGGGGGAATTACAGATGCAATTCCCGGTATTATATTGCAACTGGTTTTAATACCAATAATCTGTTTTAGCCTTGAAAGGAAGTGGCATAAGTGATAAAAGAAATATTTTTTCCCTATGGAAAAGAAAAGTTAAGTTACAAGTTTGACGAAAAGGAACTGTCAGGGGTACTGACATCATCTATTGAACAGTACGAACCCGAGTTTTCCCAGACGGAGTTAGTTAAAAATGCTCTTGATAACCCCATTGGTACTGAAAAATTATCACAACTTGCAAAAGGGAAAAATAATATAGTAATTATTGCAAGTGACCACACACGTCCTGTGCCAAGTAAAGTTATTATACCTTTTATGCTTGAAGAAATAAGAAAAGGAAGCCCTGATGCAAAAATAACAATACTTATTGCAACAGGCTGTCACAGAGGTACTACAAAAGAAGAACTAATATCTAAATTCGGTGAGGAAATAGTAGCAAAGGAAAACATATATATTCACGATTGCGACGAAAGGGACAAACTTGTAAACATAGGAACATTACCCTCAGGGGGACAATGTGAAATCAACAAAATTGCAATAGATGCCGACCTTTTAGTTGCGGAAGGCTTTATTGAGCCTCACTTTTTTGCAGGGTACTCAGGAGGAAGAAAAAGCATTCTTCCAGGCATTGCGGGTAGAACTACGGTACTTGCAAACCATTGTGCAGAGTTTATAAATGATGACAATGCAAGAACGGGTATTCTGAAAGACAATCCTATACATAATGATATGTTGTGGGCGGCAAAGGCAGCAAAACTGAAATTCATTGTAAATGTAGTTTTAAATGCTGAAAAAGAAGTGATATATGCAGTTGCGGGTGATGTGGAAAAAGCCCACCAGAAAGGCACGGAGTTCTTGTCCCAAAAATGCGGTGCAAAGGCGGTTTATTCCGATATTGTAATTTCCACAAACGGCGGATATCCATTAGACCAGAACGTGTATCAGGCGGTAAAGGGTATGACCGCTGCAGAGGCAACGGTAAAAAAAGGCGGAGTTATCATAATGCTTTCGTCGTCATCTGACGGTACGGGCGGAGAACATTTTTACCATCAACTTGCTGACGAAAAAGACATAAACAAAACTATGGATATGTTTTTAAAAAGAAACAGAAACGAAACTGCACCCGACCAGTGGCAGTCACAGATACTGATTCGGATACTTATGAAAGCAACTGTTATTTACGTTTCCCAGATGGATGACAAGACAGTAGAAGAAATGCACATGATTCCTGCACATTCAATTGGTGAAGCAATAGATAAAGCAAAGACAATACTTAATAAAAAAGATGCTACAATAACTGCGATTCCTGACGGTGTTTCGGTAGTAGTGTTAAGATAATAAAAAGCACTCGATTCGGCGTCTTCGCATAGGGATAAATCGTCTTAAAACACCATTTTTAGCGCATAA
>CALDNB010000020.1 GCA_937914775.1 uncultured Clostridia bacterium | reverse complement strand
GTTGACATCTGGAAGCCTGTTTAATCCATTTCCGGGATTTGATATTCCGGAATTATATGAAAGTGTTATTAAAAGTATTAAACCGGAATTACCTGAAAAACAGTTAAAAGGCGTATTCCCTACAATGACAGAGGCATTGGAAGCAGTACAAAAAGCGTACAAGGAATTAAAGGGTTACACTGTAGAACAACGCGAAAAAATGATAGAAAAAATAAGAGAATTTACACTTAAAGAAGCAGAAACAATGGCGATTATGGGTGTAGAAGAAACAGGTATGGGTAACGTTCCTCATAAAATCATAAAGCACCAACTTGTTGCAAACAAAACTCCCGGTACTGAAGATTTGTCTGCAAAGGTTATGACAGGTGACTGCGGTATGACATTGGTTGAAATGGGACCTTACGGCGTAATCGGAAGTATTACTCCATCAACAAACCCCAGTGAAACTGTACTTTGTAACTCAATGGGTATGATTGCTGCAGGTAATGCGGTAGTATTTAACCCTCACCCCAACGCAAAAAATGTTGCAAACTATGCAGTTGACCTTGTAAACAGAGCAGTTTTAGAAGCAGGAGGTCCTGAAAACCTTGTTGTTTCAGTATATAAACCAACTATGAAAACATCTGACGAAATGGTTAAATCACCTATCGTTAAACTGCTTGTAGCAACAGGTGGCCCCGGCGTTGTAAAAATGCTGTTGTCATCAGGTAAAAAAGCAATCGGTGCAGGTGCAGGTAACCCACCCGTTATCGTTGACGAAACTGCAGACGTTGCTAAAGCCGCAAAAGATATAGTTGACGGTGCAAGTTTTGATAACAACTTACCTTGTATCGCTGAAAAAGAATGTTTTGCAGTTAAGTCTATTGCAGACGAACTGATTTCAAATATGACAAAACATGGCGCTTACCTTATTAAAGGTCAGGATATTGAAAGACTTAAAAACTTCTGTCTTGTTCAGAAAGACGGCAAGTACAGTATCAATAAAGACTGGGTAGGTAAAGATGCAAAATTGTTCTTAAAAGAACTTGGAATTAACTCAGACGCAAAACTTATTATCTGCGAAGTTGATAACAACCACCCATTCGTTCAGGTTGAAATGATGATGCCTGTACTTGGTATTGTAAGAGTAAACAATATTGACGAAGCAATTGATTTGGCAGTAAAAGCAGAACACGGAAACAGACACAGTGCACACATTCACTCTAAAAACGTTGACAACCTAACTCGTTTTGCAAGAGAAGTGGAAACAACAATCTTTGTTAAAAACGCACCATCTTATGCAGGTATCGGTGCAGGCGGCGAAGGTTACACTACCTTTACTATTGCAGGTCCTACAGGTGAGGGCTTGACTGCGGCTCATTCCTTTACACGTCAGCGCAGATGCGTATTGGTTGACGGTTTCCACATTGTATAAAAGAGGTGTAATTAAGTGAAGGCACTTGGATTAATAGAAGTTTACAGTTTTACAACAGCGGTATGCGTAGCCGACGTTATGGCAAAAGCAGCAGACGTAAAAGTAATTGCTTTTGACAGAAACAGACCTATAAGAACTGACGTTCCTGCTCCCCTTGTTATGGAAGTAAAAATCGAGGGTGTTGTAGGTGCAGTAAATGCGGCAATTGAAGCAGGTGTAAATTATGCAAAAGAAAAGGGCAAATACATTGTTTCCCATGTAATTGCAGCACCTGACGAACAAACAGACAAAATGGCATACCTTCTTGATATTAACAGAGATAAATACAACAAAAAATTGCCTAAGAATTTAATAGATTATCCCGAAGAAAACATTAAGGAAATTGACGGTGCCTTTGGTATTCTGGAAATAGAAGGTTTAGTTGCGGCAATAGAGGGACTTGACGCTATGGTAAAAGCGGCAAGTGTAAATATTGTCCACACTGAAAAACGCTTAGGCGGTCGTCTGGTAACACTTATAGTAAAAGGCAATGTTTCTGCAGCAAGAGCGGCAGTAGAGGCAGGTCAGACTGCAGCACTTAAGATTGGTAAAATATTCGGTGCTGAAGTAATAGCAAGACCGTCTAGTGAACTAAGTAAATTTTTTGATATCGAATAAGGTGATTTTATGTTATTAGTAGATGAAAAGAAAATAGAACAAGCCGTTAAAAATGCTATTGCAGATGCTAACGGAGAAATAAGAATAGGCGTTTCTCAACGTCACATTCATTTGTCCGAAAAGGATTTATATACTCTTTTCGGTGAGGGATATCAGTTGACAAAAAAGAAAACTTTAATGGGCAGAGAATTTGCTTCTGAAGAAGTTGTAACTTTGGTAGGTCCCTCTTTAAAATCAATTGAAAATGTGCGTGTTTTAGGTCCTGTAAGAAAAAACACACAGGTTGAAATTTCTAAAACAGATACATTTATTTTAAAAGTAAGTCCTCCTGTAAGACCGTCAGGTGAAATTGCAGGTTCTGAACGCCTTGTAGTTGTAGGTCCCAAAGGAAGCATATACTTAAACGAGGGCGTAATCATCGCAAACAGACACATTCACTTAACTCCTGATTACGCAAAAAGACACAATATTAAAGACAACGACTATGTAAACGTAATGGTTGACGGTATTAAGCCTACAAAATTCTTTGATGTTCAGGTCAGAGTAAGAGATGACTTTAATGTTGAAATGCATATAGACACAGATGATGCAAACTCAACAGGACTTAAAAATGGAGATTTGGTAAAGATTATCGACAAAGAGTAGTATTGAGAGGTGTAACGGATGTTTGCTTTAGAAAGGCAGAAGAAAATCCTTGAATTACTGAAAACCGACGGGGCAGTATGGGTTAGTAAACTTGCAGTAGCACTTGATGTTACTGAAGAAACTGTCCGTCGCGATTTGGAAAAATTGGAAAAACAGTCCTCCTTAAAGCGAACACACGGAGGGGCGGTTCCTGCAGACGAGGGGACTTACGAATTATCTCTTGAAATAAGAAAACACACAAACGTTGAGGCCAAAAAGAAACTTGCAGGAATTGCACTTAAGTTTGTTGACCCCGGTGACACAATTTTTTTAGATGCGTCAACTACCACATTCTTTATGGCAAAAGAAATAAAGAATATGCACAACGTTACCGTTATTACCAACTCGCTAAGAATTATTGCAGAACTTGAGGGTGCAGAAAATATAAAGGTTATTGCAATTGGCGGTATCGTAAGCCAGAACCAGTCTTTTGTAGGAAGTAATGCAGAAAACAGTATAAGCGAAAATTACTTTGCAAGTAAAATGTTTTTCTCAAGCAAAGGTATTGAGGAAAACATAGGACTTATGGAAAGCAACGAGGGTGAGTGCGGAATTAAAAGAAAGATGATTAAAAATTCCACAAAGCACTTTTACATTTGCGACAAGTCCAAAATAGGCAAAATTGGTTTTGAAAAACTTGCAGATTTTGATACAGTAGATTATTTTATAACAGATGCAGAACTTGATAAATCATTGAAAAACAAGTTTGACGAATTAGGGATTGAGATTATTAAGGAGGATTAAGGTATGAAAAAAGTACTTGCTTTTGACCTTGGCGCATCAAGCGGCAGAGGTATAGTTGCAACACTTGATAACGGAAAAATTACACTCCAGGAAGTTCATCGTTTTCCCAATAACGGAGTAAGCGTAAGAGGTACCCTTTACTGGGACGTATTATATTTGTTTGACCAGATTAAACAGGGTATAGTAAATGCCAAACTTGCAGGTGGTTTTGACTCAATCGGTATCGACACCTGGGGCGTTGACTTTGGTCTTGTAGATGAAAACGGCGACTTAATAGGCAATCCCGTTCACTACCGCGATGCAAGAACTGAAGGTATGCAGGAAGAGGTTTTTAAAGTAATCAGAAGAGAAAGCCTATACGAAAAAACAGGTATCCAGTTTATGGATTTCAACACTTTGTTCCAGTTATATTATTTGACAAAATATAAAAGCGATTTGTTAAAACGTGCTGACAAAATGTTGTTTATGCCTGACCTTTTAAGTTATTTCTTAACAGGGGTTAAAAGAAACGAGTTTACTATTTCTTCAACTTCACAGATGCTTGACCCATATAAAAAGCAGTGGAATACAGAAATTCTTGATACTTTGGGCATCCCAAAAGACCTGCTTTGCGATATTATTAAAACAGGAGAGGTTTTAGGCACAGTTACACAGGATATCTGCGAAGAACTTGGAATTAATCCCGTTCCCGTAATTGCCGTTGGCTCACACGATACTGCATCTGCAGTAGTGTCAGTACCTACAACTGCAGACGATTTTGTGTATATCAGTTGTGGTACATGGTCATTATTCGGTACAGAATTAAAAGAGCCGCATATTAACGAAAACAGTCTTAAATCTTCATATACAAACGAGGGCGGATATAACTACACAACAAGATATTTAACAAACATTATGGGACTTTGGTTAATTCAGGAATCAAGACGTACCTGGAAAAAACAGGGTAATGATTTGAGTTTTAACGACCTTGAGATGGCAGCCCATAAATGCGAACCCTTTAAATGTTTTATTGACCCTGATTATCCCGAATTTGCAAGACCTGGTGACATTCCCAAGAGAATTGTGGAATTCTGTAAAAAAACAGGTCAGTATGTGCCACAGTCTATCGGTGAAATCGTAAGATGTATTTACGAAAGTCTTGCTATGAAGTACAGACATTCATACTTAAATCTTAAAAAAGATACAAACAAAGATTTTGCAGGAATCAATATTGTGGGCGGAGGTACAAAAGACCCCTTCTTGTGCCAGTTGACTGCAAATGCTTGTAACACTACCGTTATGGCTGGTCCTATTGAAGCAACTGCTCTTGGTAATGTTGCTGTTCAGTTTATGGCTCAGGGTGCAATATCTGATATTAAAGAGGCACGTTCTATTATTAAAGACTCATTTGATATTAAAACATATACTCCTGCTGACATAGAAGCATGGGACACTGCATATATTAAATTTAAAGAAATTCTTTAATTGACTTAAAAACAGACTGTATCAGTCTGTTTTTTTGATAGGAGGAATATAGTTGGACAGAATACAGATGGTGCTGAAAAAATATAAGGGTTGGTGCGAAAAACTTGGCATTGTTAATATTGATGATGTAAACAGAATTATAAAAGAGGGCAAAACCAACCAACTTATAAACGTAAGCGAAATATGGCACGAGCAAAATATTTCCGAAATTGCAGAGCAGATTCTTGAAAATATTGACAAAAAGAAAATTGTTCTTATAACGGGTCCGTCGTCCTCAGGTAAAACTTCTTTTGCAAACAAACTGCAACTGCATTTAAAAGTCCTTGGATTAAACGCAGTTTCTATATCTATGGACGATTATTACTTAGACCCTGAAAATATCCCGAAAGATAGTTTCGGAGTGTCAAAAATCGAAGACTTAGAAGCCATTGACTACGAAAGATTTAATATGGATATGGCAGACCTTGTGTCGGGGAAAACCGCATATATTCCTGCCTTTGATTTTGAAAAATCTAAAAGCACAAAAGGAGAAAGGGCAGTTAAACTTCAAAATGACGAAATAATAATTGTTGAGGGTATCCACGCCCTTAACAGTAAAATTACCGATAATATAGCAGATGACAGAAAGTATAAAGTCTATTGTTCTGCACTGACTGCTCTGTCACGAAATGACGGGGAACGAATTAAGTCACAGACTACAAGGCAGATAAGACGCCTTATCCGTGACAACAGTTTCAGAAATACAAGTTATCAAAGAACATTCCGGATGTGGCCTGAGGTAGAGGCAGGTGCACAGAGAAATATTTATCCCTATACCGACAGTGCGGACATAATTTTCAACTCGTCACTTTTGTATGAACTTGCAGTTTATAAAAGTTATATCGGCACCCTTTTTGAGGGAAGCGAAAATGATACAGAAAATGCGGAGAAAATCAACAGTATCCGTGAACTGTTAAACGGTTTTCAGGAGATAAATACAAATATGATACCGCCATTTTCATTAATTCGTGAATTTATAGGCGGCAGTACTCTGGACTTATAATCACTGTCCTTTTTATGGGACACCCCTTTTGGTACAATAAAGACAAAGGGGAGTGAACTTTATGAAAAATTTAAAAATTATTTGCAACACACTTATTATGGCAGGAGCATTTTTGCTGATTGGAACAGCAGGGTATTCAGACAACAACTTTATTGAAATGGCAGACCTTTTAAAACGCGTAATTACTTGTTTCAATTTGATTTTTGCAGGTGCTGTAGGGAAGTTTGCAGTACGCTATGCAGAAAAGTATGTTAAAAAAATCAATTTACGATACAAACGTAATGTTGAAACAATTATGAAAATACAAAATGTATAAAACTATTGCATATTTATAAATAGTGTTGTATAATACCTTTATCAAGAGTTGCAGAAAGGTTATGATACTAAATGAAACATTTATTAACAATAGGAGATTTGACTGTTGAGGAATTTGAAAGTCTTATGACCTTAACAGAAAAACTTAAAAAACAACAAAAATCAGGAATGGCTAACAGACAGTTGGAGGGCAAAACCCTTGGTATGATTTTTGCAAAATCATCAACAAGAACAAGAGTTTCCTTTGAAGTAGGTATAAGCCAGTTGGGCGGTCAGGGACTGTTCTTAAGTTCTGCCGACATTCAGTTGGGACGAGGCGAAACAATATACGACACAGCCAACGTTTTGTCACGCTACCTTGACGGAATTATGATAAGAACATTTAAGCAGTCAGACGTTGAGGATTTGGCAAAGTACGGACAAATTCCTATTATAAACGGTCTTACAGACGACCACCATCCCTGCCAGGCGTTGGCAGATTTGTTCACAATTTATGAACACAAAGGAAGTTTAAAAGGTAAAAAACTTGCATATATAGGTGACGGAAATAACGTTGCCCATTCTTTGGCAGAGGCATGTGCAAAAGCAGGTATGGACTTTGCAATCGGTGCACCGAAAGGCTACTGGTGTAACGGTGAAATTATGGAAAAAGCAAAAGCCCAGGCAAAACTTACAGGCGGAAGCATTGTTGAAACTACAGACCCTGTTGAGGCAATAAAAGACGCCGATGCAGTTTATACAGACACATGGGTAAGTATGGGACAGGAAGAAGAAAAGGCAAAAAGAAGAGAAATATTTATGCCTTATCAGATTGACAAAAAACTGTTCTCACACGCTAAAGACGATGCGATATTTATGCACTGTCTTCCTGCATACAGAGGTTATGAAATGACAGAAGAAATAATTGACGGACCAAACTCTGTAATATTTGACGAAGCGGAAAACAGATTACATGCACAGAAGGCAGTAATGGTAACTTTGATGGCGTAAGATAAAAAGGAATTGCAATAGCAATTCCTTTTGTTATTTACAAATGAATTATAATTTGGTAAAATATATATATGAGGAGGAAACAGAATGGAAATATTAAAGTCAATTATACTAGGAATTGTAGAAGGTATTACTGAATGGCTTCCCATAAGTTCAACAGGGCACATGATACTTGTTAACGAACTTATTAACAACAACGGCTTTACAAACTCCGATTTATATTTGTATGTAATACAACTTGGTGCAATTTTGGCGGTAGTTACTCTTTATTTTCATAAACTTAATCCCTTTGCACCGTCAAAAACCAAACTTGAGAAAAAGAGCACATGGGATATGTGGTTTAAAGTAATAGTTGGTTGTCTGCCTGCAGCGGTAATAGGACTTTTACTTGACAACATTATGGAAAAATTCGAAAACTGGCAGGTAGTATCTGCTATGCTTATAATTTATGGCATACTGTTTATACTGATTGAAAGAAAAAACAAAAAGCCAACAGTTAATAATATGAACGAAATGACTTACAAAACTGCCTTGTTAATAGGTTGTTTTCAGGTGTTGTCCATAATTCCCGGCACATCAAGGTCAGGCGCAACAATATTGGGTGCAATGCTTGTGGGATGCGGACGAGGAGTAGCGGCAGAATATTCATTCTTTATGGCAATACCTGTAATGGTTGGTGTAAGTGCACTTAAGATTTTAAAATACGGCCTTTCCATGACAGGCTTTGAGGCGGTAGTGCTGTTAACAGGTATGGCAGTTGCCTATATAGTTTCTGTTATAGCAATTAAGTTTTTAATTTCTTATGTTCAGAAGCACGATTTTAAAGCATTTGGTGTTTACAGAATAATTCTTGGTCTTTTGGTTATTTCATACTTTTTGGTATTTTAAAGTGTGAGAGGGAAAATAATAAAAAAGAGAAAGGAAGAGAAAATATGGTTTTAGTTTATTTACTTGTAATACTTGCGGTTGTTATAATCCCCAACATTAAAATTGTGCCTCAGGCACACGAATACGTTATCGAGTTGCTTGGAAAATACAGAACAACATGGGCAGCGGGAATTCATATTAAGTTACCTTTTATAGAAAGAATTGCAAAAAGAGTTACTTTAAAAGAACAGTACCTTGACTCACCGCCACAGCCCGTTATTACTAAAGATAACGTAACTATGCAAATTGACACAGTTATATATTTTGAGGTATTTGATGCAAAACTTTATGCTTACGGTGCGGTAAATCCCATTTCTGCCCTTGAAAATCTTGCAGCAACAACATTAAGAAACTTAGTTGGTGAACTGGAACTTGACGGAACATTAACCTCCCGTGATACCATTAACGGAAAAATGACAACTATTCTGGACGAGGCAACAGATAAATGGGGCATCAAGGTAAACAGAGTTGAACTTAAAAACATTATTCCTCCAACAGAAATTCAGAATGCTATGGAAAAGCAGATGAAAGCAGAACGTGATCGCCGTGAAACAATGCTTCAGGCAGAGGGACATAAAGCCGCAGCCATAACCCGTGCAGAGGGTGACAAACAGGCAATGATACTTGAAGCCGAGGGTGAAAGAGATGCAAGAATTGCCAGAGCAGAGGGTGAGGCAAAAGCAATACTACTTTCAAAAACTGCAGAGGCAGACGGTCTTATAGCACTAAAACGTGCCGCAGTTGACGAAGCAGTTTTAGAACTTAAAAAATACGAGGCATTAATTGCTATGGCAGATGGCAAGGCGGCAAAAATCATTGTTCCCACAGACACCGTAAATATGGCAAAATCAAATGTTGTGTTTTCCGAAACAACAGGTCTTGGAGACAGTACAAATCCCGACAGCACAATAGAAATACCTGAAGAAAAAATAGATTATTGCTGTGAATAAAATAAAAAATCCGTAGCGTATGCTACGGATTTTCTTATTTATATTAGTCTTGTTGTGGAGCACCTACAGGGCAAACACCTGCACAAGCGCCGCATTCGATGCATTCGTCAGCGTTGATAACGTATTTGTCATCACCTTCTGAAATACAACTTACCGGACATTCACCTGCACAAGCACCGCAGTTGATGCATTCATCTGTAATTTTGTAAGCCACAAAAAACACCTCCTGTAAAATTTTATATATTATCTTTGATAAGCCGACGGCTTATGCAAAGTATATACCTATTTGTCTTCCAAATCTTTTAATGCCTTTATTTCTTCTTTTGTCAGTTTAATGGCAGCATCCTTAATGATGGTTACATCTTTATAACTGTAAGTCTGCGGCACAGTAATATCTGAATCTTCAAGTTTTACTTTAATCATTCCTGACAATACGTTGTTGTCAACAACTACGCCTTTTCCGTCGGGAGTGCTTACTATTGCATCAACCTTAGGAACATATTTAAGCATTTCCTCATAAGTGTCGTTTTCATATTTTAAACAACACATTAAACGTCCGCAACAACCTGAAATCTTTGTGGGATTAAGTGACAAATTCTGTTCTTTTGCCATTTTGATTGAAACGGGGTGGAAATCGTTTAAAAATGTTTTACAGCAAAGTTGTCTTCCGCAAATACCGATACCGCCTAAAAGTTTTGCTTCGTCACGGACACCAATCTGGCGAAGTTCTATTCTTGTTTTAAATATACTTGCCAGTGATTTAACCAGTTCACGGAAATCTACTCTTCCGTCTGCGGTGAAATAGAATAATACCTTACTTAAGTCGAAAGTGTATTCCACATCGATTAAAGTCATATCAAGTTTATGCTCTTTTATTTTTTCCTGACAAAGGTCAAAGGCTCTTTTTTCCTTTTCCTCGATTTCAGAAAGTTTTTGCATATCTTCCTTTGTTGCCATACGAATAACAGGGCGAAGAGGAGAAACAAGTTCTTCTTCGGGAA
>CALDNB010000019.1 GCA_937914775.1 uncultured Clostridia bacterium | reverse complement strand
CTACTAAAACAAACGATGTTGCAGGTGACGGTACAACTACTGCTACACTTTTAGCACAGGCAATCATAAGAGAAGGTCTTAAAAACGTTGCAGCAGGTGCCAACCCTATGATGGTTAAAAAAGGTATTGACAAAGCAGTTAATGCCGCAGTTACTGCAATTAAAGCAAACAGCAAAAAGATTAAAGGTAAAGAAGACATTGCGCAGGTTGCATCAATTTCTGCTGCAGACCCAGAAATCGGTACACTTATCGCAGACGCTATGGATAAAGTTTCAAAAGACGGTGTTATCACATTAGAAGAGGGTAAAACTGCAGAAACATTCTCAGAAGTAGTTGAGGGTATGCAGTTTGACAGAGGTTACATTTCACCTTATATGGCTACAGATACAGAAAAAATGGAAGCAGTACTTGACAATCCTTATATTTTAATCACAGATAAGAAGATTACAAATATTCAGGAAATTCTTCCGATTTTAGAACAAATCGTTCAGCAGGGCAAAAAGTTATTAATTATTGCTGAAGACATTGAAGGCGAAGCATTGGCTACAATTTTGGTTAACAAACTAAGAGGTACATTTACCTGTGTTGCAGTTAAGGCTCCCGGATTTGGTGACAGAAGAAAAGCAATGCTTGAAGATATTGCGATATTAACAGGCGGTCAGGTTATTTCTGATGACTTGGCACTTGACTTAAAAGAAACTACAATTGACCAGTTGGGTGTTGCACATCAGGTTGTTGTTCAAAAAGAAAACACAATCATTGTTAACGGTGCAGGTAACAAAGATGCAATCAAAAACAGAGTTGCACAGATTAAGGCTCAACTTGAAGAAACAACTTCTGAATTTGACAAAGAAAAACTACAGGAACGTCTTGCAAAACTTTCAGGCGGTGTTGCAGTTATCAAAGTTGGTGCTGCTACAGAAACTGAAATGAAAGAAAAGAAATTAAGAATAGAAGATGCTTTGGCTGCAACAAGAGCCGCAGTTGAAGAAGGTATTGTTGCAGGTGGCGGTACTGCATTTATAAATGCAATCCCTGAAGTTGCAAAAATCGTTGAAACTGCATCAGGCGACGAAAAAACTGGTATGACAATTATTTTAAAAGCATTGGAAGAACCTGTTAAGCAAATTGCTAAAAATGCAGGTCTTGAAGGCTCTGTAATTGTTGAAAAGGTTAAGTCTTCAAAACCAGGTATTGGTTATAACGCTTTAATTGATGAATATCAGGATATGGTTAAGGCGGGTATTGTTGACCCGACTAAAGTTACACGTTCTGCATTACAGAATGCTGCAAGTGTTGCTTCAATGATATTAACAACAGAAAGTGTTGTTGCTGATAAACCTGCTCCTGAACCTGCTGCACCTGCAGGTGCTCCCGGTATGGGCGGTATGTATTAATAAAATTAAGGACAAAAATGATTTAATCATTTTTGTCCTTTTTTTTGCATATATAAGTATATGAGGTGAATTATTATATGCTTATATTATTAAAAAGGTCACAAATAATTTTGACGGTGGTATTAATCATTTCAGTTTTATTTTCTTTGTCCTATTTCAGCATTGCAAAAGAAAAGGCACTTGTTGTTGTTGACAAAAAAGTAATAATTGTTGACCCGGGTCACGGAGGAATTGACGGCGGTGCAGTAGGAGTTAACGGTACTTTAGAAAAGGATATAAATTTAAAAATTGCATATAAACTTAAAAATATTGCTGAAAATAACGGAGTTGAAGTTATTTTAACAAGAGACCAGGACGTGTCGTTACACACCACGTCAAGTGACAGAGTAAGTTCACAAAAGCGTTCTGATTTACAGTTCAGAAAAAAGTTTATGACAGAAAATCCCAACTACATTTTTGTAAGTATACACCAAAACAAATTTGCTCAATCCAAATACAGAGGAGCACAGGTTTTTTATGCCGACAATAAGTTATCGCAAAACCTTGGCAATGCAATTCAAGAATCACTTATTACTACCTTGAACGACGGTAACACAAGAGTAGCCAAAAAGGTTTCCAATGACATATTTCTATTAAAGGGAGTTAATTCTGCTGCTGTAATTGTAGAGTGCGGTTTTTTGTCAAATAAGGAAGAAGAGCAATTATTAAACAACGAGGACTATCAGCAAAAAATCGCTGAAGCAATATTTAAAGGAGTAACGAATTTTTCTTCATCAGGTAAGGAGGGGCAAGTTCAAATATGAAAATTGCACTTGTTGGCAATCCGAACAGCGGCAAGACAACTATGTTTAATGCGCTTACAGATTCTAATCAATATGTTGGAAACTGGCCCGGTGTAACTGTTGAGAAAAAAGAAGGAAGTTTTAAATCAGATAAAAATATTGTTATTACTGACTTGCCCGGTATTTACTCGTTATCTCCTTATACACCTGAAGAAGTAGTGGCGCGGGACTATCTTACAGAGGACAAGCCTGATGCGGTTATTAACCTTGTAGATGCAACTAATCTTGAACGTAATTTGTATCTTACCACACAGTTGACTGAATTGGGGATTCCTGTAATTATTGCCTTAAATATGATTGATGTCATTGAAAAAGCAGGTGAAAAAATTGACATTAAGGTATTAGAAGAGTCATTTGGCTGTCCTGTTGTACCAGTTTCGGCATTAAAAAACAAAGGCATCAATGAACTTATGATAAAAGTGTGTGAACTTGCTGATAACGCTACAAATCAGTTTTGCAAATCTGTTTACCCTCTGTGTGTTGAAAATGCAATAGCCAATATAGAATGTATTATAAAAACAAAGACCAATGAACGTTGGTATGCACTTAAACTCTTTGAAAAGGATTTGAAAATATTTGAAAAACTAAAGCTTTCTGAAAAAGAAAAAGTGTTTATTTCAAAAATTATCGAACAATGCGAACAGGAAATGAATAACGACAGCCAAGGCATTATATCATCAGGCAGATATGATTACATAGAAAAAACAGTTAAAAAATGTGTGAATAAAGCAAGGACTGTTTCGTTTTCAAATAAGGTTGATAAGATACTTACAGGCAAATTTCTTGCCTTTCCTGCATTTGCGGTAATTATGCTTTTGGTATATTATCTTTCGGTTACAGTTGTGGGAGGCAAGACTGCTGAATTTATCTGCGACACGGTTTTCGGACAATGGATTTACGTACCGCTTGAAAAATTTCTTATCACAATTAATTCTGCTTCTTGGGTTAACAGCCTTATTTTAGACGGTATTATTAAAGGTGTTGGTTCTGTTATAAGTTTTGTGCCACAGATGATGGTTTTATTTTTAATGCTTGGAATATTGGAAGATTGCGGTTATATGTCACGAATTGCCTTTATTATGGATAAAGTGTTTCGTTATTTCGGGCTTAGCGGAAAAAGTATTATTCCCATGTTGATTGGTACAGGCTGTTCTGTGCCCGGCATAATGGCATCCCGTACCATTGAAAACGAAAGCGACAGAAGACTGACAATTATAACCACCTCGTTTATTCCTTGTGGTGCAAAGATGCCTGTTATTGCACTGTTTGCATCTGCTTTTTTCGGTGATGCATGGTGGGTAGCACCTCTTACATATTTTATTGGAGTGGCTTCGGTATTGGTTTCGTGCATTATTCTTAAAAAGATATTGCTGTTTTCTAACAAGCATACTCCTTTTGTATTGGAACTGCCAAACTATCACATACCATCAGTTATAAATGTTTTACGGGTTACTCGCGAAAGAACCTGGTCCTTTATAAAAAAAGCAGGAACAATTATTTTTCTTGCGTCAATAGGGGTATGGTTTTTATCTAATTATGGTATAAACGGCGTACAAGTCATTAAAACTTCCAATATGAATAATTCAATTCTTGCGCAAATATGCAGCATTTTTGCGCCATTGTTTGCACCTCTTGGCTTTGGCAACTGGCAGTCTGTATCAGCAACAGTTTTAGGATTAGTGGCAAAAGAGGAAATAGTTGCAACTTTTGGTGTTTTGTAC
>CALDNB010000018.1 GCA_937914775.1 uncultured Clostridia bacterium | reverse complement strand
AACGCCGGGGATATTGTCGGAACTGTCTCCCATAAGACCTTTTACGTCAATAAACTGAGTTGGTGTTATTTCGTACTCCTTTAAGAAACTGTCGTAATCATAATCAACAGTTGAGGTTGTTCCGCCCTTTGTAGTTACCAGTTTGATTGTAGTAGTGTGTGATGCAAGTTGCAAATCGTCTTTGTCACCTGTTAAAATAACACATTTTACTCCCTGCTCACCGCAAATATTAGATACTGTACCTATAAGGTCGTCTGCTTCAAACCCCTCTTTTGAAATCATAGTTATATTCATAGCAGACAGCACTTCTTTAAGTAGTGGCATCTGTTGTCTTAATTCGTCAGGCATACCTTTTCTGTTTGCCTTGTATTTATCATACTTAAGGTGTCTGAATGTAGGAGCGTGTAAATCAAAAGCCACCAATAGTCCGTCGGGCTTTTCTTCTTCTATATATTTTAAAAGGATATTTAAAAATCCGTAAACAGCATTGGTATATAAACCCTCATTGTTTGTAAGCAGTCTTATGCCGTAAAAGGCTCTGTTTACTATACTGTTTCCGTCTAATACCATTAACTTTTCCATTTTGCACCTCCGAACACACCATATCTATTATATTATATATTAAAATGTAAATTTATTCAAGGTTTTTACATAATAAAAAAAATCCCCTTTGGGGATTTTTTTATTCAATACTGTCTATTTTGTTTACTGATATTTCGTAGGCGGTTTTTGTAACCACGTTATTTTCATCAATTCTTTTTTGATACTGTCTGCTTTGCATACGTCCCAGAATATTAACGTGACTGCCAACATCAAAATCCTTTGTAATTCTTGCATTTTTGCCCCAGGCAATACAGGGGATATAATCAGACTTATTATGTGTTCTGTTAACCGCAAGTAAAATATCGGTAATTTCCCTGCCAAAAGGCGTAGTCCGATAAACAGGTGTTTTGCAAATATATCCATCAAGTTCCACCTGATTTACATATTGAAAATCGGGCGGTGCTAAAAAAATTGATTTTGCAAACAACGTCAAAACAAGTTTACTTCCTACACCTGAATAATTGTTATAGGAACGGAACTGACCGCAAATATGAAGAATGTCGCCAATTTTATAATCACACTGGGACAGTAAATCAGCAGACGAAGTTACGTTTATGTAATCAACACAATCGGACAATCTTGGCACTTTTACAGTAAATATGTAAAAGGTTTCTCCAAAACTTTCGTGACTGTATAAAAAGTCGCTGACTAATTCGCCAATTAATTCCGCCTTATTATTCATAAGTAGATTTTCCAAAACCTTCACTCTCCTGTTATAATCTTTTAGTTAATACTATTCCAAGATTATAACAATTAGAACAAAGTTATTTTTTGATTAAATCACGGATTTCTGTTAACAATTCTTCTGTTGTAGGAGCCTTAGGCGCAGGTGGTTCAGGTGCTTTTTTAGGTTTCAACTTATTCATAAGTTTGACAAAAGCAAAAACGCAAACTGCAATAATGAAAAAGTCAACAATATTTTGAATAAAGTTACCGTAAAGTATTGCGGCGCCCTGTTCTTCGTTAAGTACCAGTTGCAGATTTGCAAACTGTTTTCCTGAAGTGATGCTTCCGATAAGGGGCATAATTACGTCATTAACCAAAGATGTTACGATTTTTGAGAAAGCAGTACCGACAACAACACCGACTGCCATATCAATTACATTTCCTTTAAATGCAAACTCTTTAAATTCTTTAAAAATTTTCATAATTACCTCCGTTAAATCTGATATTTATCTATTCTTACTTCCTGAAGACTGTTCATAAATGACAATGCCTTACCGGTTCCTAAAGCAACACATGAAACTGCATCAGGAGCAATCCTGCAGTCTATTCCCGTGTGAAGACTGATTAATTTGTCAAGACCTTTAACCAGTGATCCACCGCCGGTTAATACGATACCGTTAGTGCTTATATCGCCAACCAGTTCAGGAGGTGTTTTTTCAATAACGCTTTTAATAACTTCCACAATGGCATCTGCAGATTCTTCAAAAGCAACTCTTGTTTCTTCGGAACTGATTGTAATAGTTTCAGGAAGTCCCGTAACAAGGCTTCTGCCCTTGATTTGCATTTCTTTTATTTCGTGGTCGTAGGAATTAAAGACACTTCCCACTTCTTTTTTAAGTTCTTCTGCAGTACGTTCACCGATTAACACATTGTAATTCTTTTTAATGTACTTAATAAGCGCCTCATCAAACTTGTCCCCTGCAACTTTAATTGATGCAGATTCAACAATACCGTCTAAAGAAATTACCGCAACGTCAGTTGTACCGCCGCCTATATCTACTACCATATTCCCCTCAGGAAGAGAGATATTGATACCTGCACCGATTGCCGCAGCAATTGGTTCTTCAATAAGAAAGGCTCTGCTGGCACCTGCCTGCATTGACGCTTCTCTTACGGCTCTTGCCTCTACCTCCGTTACTCCGCTTGGTACGCAAATTACAACTCTGGGTCTGAATAAACGCTTTTTGCAGATTTTAGTCAAAAAGCATCTTAACATTTTTTCTGTCATATTGTAATCAGAAATAACACCGTCACGAAGAGGTCTTATAGCAACAATGTTCTCAGGAGTTCTGCCAAGCATTTTCTGGGCATCTGATCCTACAGCCATAATTTCCTTTGTTTCAGCATTAATTGCAACAACTGACGGCTCCTCCAACACTACTCCCTTGCCTTTTACATAAGCAAGTACAGAGGCAGTACCAAGGTCAATACCTACGTCATTTGCAGTTTTAAAAAATCCAAACATAACTTTCACCTCATAACATACTTACTGCTCTTTGTGCGTCCTCGTATGCCTTTTTGGACAGCACTTCCGAAACAGCAAGATTATTTTCTACAATTTCTTTTCTGTTTGCAATTATGTTGTCAACTGCCGCAGTAAATTCCATTGCATCAGTATTTTCAACATCAAAAGTAATATTTTTACTGTGGCTTTTAATGATACTGTCAACTTTCGGGTCATAGGAAATTCCCAATATTGGTGTTCCCACTACCAGAGAATAAATAAGTAAATGCAGTCTCATTCCCACTACAAACTCGCTCTTTTCAACTATTGACATAATTTCAGATGCGGTAAGCCGCTCTTTAATCATAATTGTTTTAAAAGCAAGTTGACGTCTTATTCTTGAACAGATGCTGAAATCAAATTTCTTGTGCATAGGGATAAAGACAGGAGTCAAATCGTATCTTGCATTAACGTATCTGCAAAGTTTTACAACATTTTCCTCAAACTGTTCGCCGTTTTTGTCCCATTCTCTTAAAGACACCATAAAATACTTTGTTCCGTCTGTAAGACCGATTTTTTTGCATATTTCCTCATACTGCCCGTCCTGGGGCAAAATTGAATATGCAGGGTCGGCAGACAAAACACAAGAGGGGTTGTCCACTCCCATTTCTTTTAATTCCGAAAGTGAAATTTCATCGCGTAATGTAATTAAATCAACACGTTCTAATACTTCTTTTACTTTCTGACGGCTTTTAGGATTAATTAAAGGTCCTATGCCGTTTGCGTAAACCATAACTTTTGCACCGTTTTTAAGTGCCATTTTAATAATTCTTAAATAATAATCAAGGGATTTGGTACTTGTAATGTCCTGAAGAAGACTTCCTCCTCCGCTGATTAAAAGTTTCGTCTTTTTAAGCATTGAAGAAATTTTGAAAATGTTAAAACGATATACGCTTTCAATTCCGTACTTTTCCTCTGTTTCATTGGGAACTTTTGATAATGCCACAATTCTTAAATCGGGATTAATGTCTTTTAAATTTGTAACTATTGCCTGTAAAAGTGAATCGTCGCCTATGTTTCTGTAACCGTAATATCCCGAAATCATAACATCGTACTTAATGTCGGTGCGCATATCAAGTAAATTGCCGTATGCTGTAATATAATCGTCAGTCATTTTGTCTATGGAATAGTTTTCTGCAATTACTTTTCTGTTATATTTTTTAAGATGTGCAAGTTGTTCCCCGTCCATATCAAAAATAACTTTGATATCGTCAAATAATTTTCCCGCAGTTGATGGTGCACATCCTCTGCAACAAAAATTAGTCTCTATGGCTTCGTCTAATACTCCTGCGTGGAAAGCACCGATGTAACCCTCGTTACCTGCAATAATAACAGGTTTTGCAGCAGACATGGCTTCAAGTGCCGCACGGGAAACACCTACAAACAAATCGGCAATTGCAACAAACTTGTCAATATCAGTTCTTGCTCCTGTTATAACTACCGCACGTCTGTTAACTGAATTGTTGGCAGTTTTCGCCTCCTGCATAACGTTTTCCAAATCGTTTCCGCCGCCCACAATTACTATCTGTAAATCGGGATACAAACTGTTAAGTCTTGGCACCGCCTCAATTAACTGATGTGCAACCAAACTTCTGTCCGTATCCATTCTGCTGACATATACAATGGTAGGTGCATTTTTGTCAAGATTAAATTCCTCATATATTTCGTCCGCAGTAACAGACGGAGAAAACTTTTCCATATTTATTCCGTTAACTGTAACTGCAATGTTGTCTGCACTCATCTGGTAATTGTCAATTAAATACTGTTTTATATCTTCGCTTACTGCAACGGAGTACTGTCCCCAGTTGGTAAGTCTGTTTAAAAGAGGCCCAGTTCTGAATACCCAGTGTGCAGAAGTAATAAACTTAAATTTAAGCCTTTTTTGTAACAGTCCGCAGATAAAGCCCGGTATTCTTGCGTGAGCGTGAACAACATCGTATCTGCCTTTGGAAATAATTTTCTTAAGACCAAAATATGACTTAAGAAAACTTCCCACAGTTTTTTTGTGAAGAGGCAGTTTGTAATGAGTAATATTATATTTTGCAAGTTCCTCCTGATAAACTCCGCCGTTTGATGCAACCTCTACATCATAACCTCTTTTTGAAAGTGCAACAGCAAGTTCTACAACATGAGTTTCTGCTCCGCCTATTTCCAAGCCCATCAGTACCATTAAAATTTTCATCTTATCACCCTATTTTGTAAAAAGAATTCCCACCACTCCGGGACCTGTATGAGTTCCTATAACACAACCCAAATCATATTGCATAATACTTTTCGGTGTTATTTTACTTAAAATCATTTCCGTTGCAAGTTTGCAATCTTCGTCAGCATAACCGTTTGCAATCAATATTTCGCTTTCTGACGGGTTTTTCATTTCGGCAATGGCTTGTTTTACGGCAACATCAAGGGCTTTTCTCTTGCCACGTTCTTTTGAGTACACATCAACAAGACCGTCATTAATTGTTAAAACAGGTTTAATCCCAAGCAACGTACCAATCAAAGCAACACCCGGTTTTATCCTTCCGCCTTTTTGCAGGTGGCCCAACTCGCCCACCATAAAGTATGCGGAAATGTTTGAAACTCAGAGCAAGTATTACAGAGAGGAGGCTGTG
>CALDNB010000017.1 GCA_937914775.1 uncultured Clostridia bacterium | reverse complement strand
GTGGTAGGAATTCTGAATAAAATTTAAAAAATCTCGATTTTTTATAATCAAGATTTTTTTGTTGCTATTAATTTATTAATTTTAACACCTTGAAAATTTAATTTTTCAAGGTGTAATTTTTTTTCAGAAAACAGTTGAAATTATCTGAAAAAATTGGTATAATAATGTGATATGATATGCGAGGAGAATACAATGGCAGAAAAAAGAATTATCAGTAAAACTAAAAAAATAACATTACCCCTTATACCTTTAAGAGGTTTAGTGGTATTTCCATATATGATTTTACATTTTGACATTGCCAGAAGAAAATCAATTGCTTCTCTGGAAAAAGCAATGCTTGAAAACAAACAGGTGTTTTTAGTTGCTCAAAAGAACATTGAAACTGAGCAACCCACTTTTGAGGAGTTACATTCTTTTGGTGTTGTTGCAAATGTAAAACAACTTTTAAAACTACCTAACGGAAATATACACGTTCTTGTTGAGGGTGTTAACAGAGGAAAACTAATTCAGTTCGAAAAGAATGAAAAATACATTACTGCACTTGTAAGGACTTATCAGGAGCCTGATATTGATGTTGATGACTTAGAGGTTTCTGCACTTGTCCGTAAAATCAAAAGTCAGTTTGATGATTTTGCACAGTTAAATACTAAAATTTCAAAAGAGTCTGCAATTGCGGTATTAAATATTAATGAGCCTGGGGAATTGTCAGATATTATTGCGTCAAATGTTTTGACAGATATTGATGATAAAATTGAGATACTGTCTGAAACTAAACCTCTGTCCAGAATTAAAAAGTTGATTTCTATTATGGAAAGAGAAATAGAAATTGCCGAGATTGAAAATAATATTTCCAACAAGGTCAGGGAAGAACTTGAGAAAAATCAAAAGGAATATTATTTGAAAGAGCAGTTAAAAGCAATTCAGGAGGAATTGGACGGCGGTTTCGGTGAAAAACAGGAACTGGAAAAGTTTGAACAGCAACTTGATGCTTTGCCAATTCCTGAAGTATTCAAAAATAAACTTAAGACAGATGTAAAAAGACTGTCAAGACTGCAACCCATGTCACCTGACAGTTCAGTTCTTAGAACTTACATCGAAACTGTATTATCTCTGCCCTGGGATAAAAGTACTAAAGAAAGTATCAATCTTAAAAAAGTTAAAAGCATTCTTGACCGTGATCACTACGGATTAGATAAGGTTAAAGAAAGAATTATTGAATTTTTAGCAGTTAAACAGTTAAGAGGGGATATTAAGGGTAATATCATTTGCCTTGTGGGTCCTCCCGGAGTGGGTAAAACCTCTGTTGCCAAAAGCATTGCAACTGCAATCGGCAGGAATTATGTAAGACTTTCACTTGGTGGAGTTAAAGATGAGTCGGAAATAAGAGGTCACAGGAAAACCTATGTTGGCTCAATGCCCGGTAAAATTATTTCTGCTCTTATTCAGGCGGAAAGCAACAATCCTTTGATATTGCTTGACGAGGTGGACAAACTTTCTTCAAGTTATAACGGAGACCCTGCTGCAGCCCTTTTGGAAGTCCTTGACAGCGAACAAAATTATTCTTTTAAAGACCACTATATCGAAGTGCCTTTTGATTTGTCAAAAGTAATGTTTATTGTAACTGCCAATACTTTAGATACTATTTCAAAACCTCTTCTTGACAGAATGGAAGTAATTGAACTTTCAAGTTATACAGAAAATGAAAAGAAAGAAATTTGTAAAAAGTTTTTAATTCCAAAACAGCGTGAGGCGCACGGACTGAAAGCAAATCAACTTAAAATAAACGATAGTGCGTTTAAAAATATAATTAACTGCTATACCCGTGAGGCGGGAGTAAGACAGTTGGAAAGAGAAGTTGCAACTATTTGCAGAAAAACTGCACGTGGGATAATTGAAAACAAATATAAAAGTGTTAACGTAACCTTAAACAACATTGAGGAATTTTTGGGCAGGCCAAAGTATTTCTATGACAGTATTTATGATTACAATGAAATCGGTGTTGTAAACGGTCTTGCTTGGACAAGTGTCGGCGGAGATACGTTAAAGGTTGAGGTTAACATTATGCCGGGTACAGGACAGGTTCAGTTAACTGGCAAACTTGGTGACGTTATGAAAGAATCTGCAATGTCCGCTATCAGTTATTTAAGAGCAAACAGTGATAAATACGGAATTTTGCCAAACTTTTATAAAAATAACGATATTCATATTCACGTACCTGAAGGTGCAACACCTAAAGACGGTCCCTCTGCAGGTATCACTATGGCTACGGCTCTTTTGTCTGCATTAAAACAGACACCTGTTATGAATAATATTGCAATGACAGGCGAAATTACAATAAGAGGAAGAGTTTTACCAATAGGCGGACTTAAAGAAAAGTCTATTGCCGCATACCGTGCAGGTGTGCAAAAAATAATTTTGCCACTTAAGAATAAACCAGATTTACAGGATATACCCAAAGAAGTAACTGACAATATAAAATTTGTATTTGTTGAGCACATTGACCAAGTATTTAAAGAGGTTTTTCCTGAAAATAAGGGGAAGAAAAATTATTCATATCGTAACATTAATCCTGAAATTATTGAGGATGTGGTAAAACAATGAACTTAAATAATCATAAATTATTGATTTCCGCAGTTTCCAAAAAACAGTATCCGTCAGGTGATTTAAAAGAAATTGCATTGGCAGGTCGTTCAAACGTTGGCAAATCTTCAATGATTAATAAATTATTGAACAGAAAGAATTTTGCGAGAGTAAGTTCAAGTCCTGGTAAAACCGCAACTATTAATTTCTATAATATTGACGATACTTTTAATTTTGTGGATTTGCCCGGTTACGGATTTGCCAAAACATCAATGGAAGAAAGAAAACGTTGGGGTAAAATGATAGAGGAATATCTAAATTCCCGTTCACAACTTGTTTGTGTAGTGCTTCTGGTTGATTTCAGACACAAACCAACTTCCGACGATGTTATGATGTTTGACTGGATTGTATCCAACGGTTTTGAGCCATTAGTAATTGCTACAAAATATGATAAAGTTAAGCCATCAAAAAGAGAAGAAAGTATTAAACTTATTAAAAATACCCTTAATATTGACCAACTTATATTGTTTTCCTCTGAAAACGGCTTCGGAAAAGATGAAGTGTGGGGAAAATTTGGTGAAATATTAGGTGTTGATATGGGAGGAATTATATGATTTCTAAAGCACCAAGAGGAACAAAAGACGTTGTTCCCGCAGAGAGCAGAAAATGGCATTATATAGAAAATGAAATTAGAAAAGTCTGTGATGCTTATTGCTATAAAGAAGTAAGAGTGCCTGTTTTTGAACATACCGAGGTGTTTGAAAGAGGTGTAGGTGACACAACAGACGTAGTTCAAAAAGAAATGTACACCTTTTTGGATAAGGGCGGCAGAAGTATAACACTTCGTCCCGAAGGAACTTCAGGTACAGTAAGATGTTTTCTTGAAAACAACTTATTTGCAGACCCTCAGCCTACTAAAATGTACTACATGCTGTCTTGTTACAGATATGAAAAACCACAGGCAGGACGATTAAGAGAGTTTCATCAGTTTGGTATTGAGGCATTTGGCAGTAACGAGGCCTCAATTGATGCGGAAGTAATTTCTCTTGCAATGCAACTTCTTAAAAATTTAAAACTTAAAAATCTTAAACTTTATATAAACAGTATCGGTTGTCCAAATTGCAGAAAAGAATACAATAAAAAACTTATTGAATATTTTTCTGCACATAAAGAGGACCTTTGCGGAACTTGTCTTGACAGACTGGAAAAGAATCCCATGAGAATTATTGATTGTAAAGTTGAAAAATGCGAAGAAATCGGTCACAAAGCACCAAAGATCTTAAATGAACAATGCGAAGAATGTACCGAGCATTACAACAAGTTAATCAAATACCTTGATAAAATGGGAATTGACTACGAAATAGATGACAGTATTGTAAGAGGTCTTGACTACTATACTACAACTGTTTTTGAAATCAAATCTGACGGACTTGTAATTTGCGGCGGCGGAAGATACAACGGACTGGTTGAAGAGTTAGGCGGCAAACCTACACCGGGCGTTGGCTTTGGATTAGGTCTTGAAAGACTTATTATGGTAATGGACAATAACGACTTGTTCCCTGAAGATGACGGTAATTGCGACCTGTTTGTTGCAAATATTGGTGATGAAGCCGATATGGTTGCACAAAAACTGGTTATGGATTTAAGAGAAGCAGGTATCAGTTGTGAAAAAGATTTGCTTGGCAGAAGTTTTAAAGCACAGATGAAATATGCTGATAAAATCGGTGCCAAAAACCTTTTGGTATTAGGTGACGATGAAATTAATTCAGGCAAAGCAAAACTTAAAAATATGTCAAACGGCGAACAGAAAGATATAACGCTGGACAATTTAATTAGTATTTTAAATTAGGAGGATATATAAAATGGTTAAGGGATTATCAGGATTAAAAAGAACTATGTATTGCGGTGAAGTTTCAAAAGAGGACATCGGTAAGAAAATTACTCTTATGGGCTGGGCTGCAAAGTACCGTGATTTAGGCGGCGTACTTTTCGTTGACTTGCGTGACAGAACAGGTATCGTTCAGGTTGTATTTAACGAAACCTGTGACAGCGAAGTGTTTAAAAATGCTGAAAAAATCAGAAGTGAATATGTTATCGGTATCGAGGGCGAAGTAAGAGAGCGTTCTAAAGAAACTGTTAACAAAAACATCAAAACAGGTGAAGTTGA
>CALDNB010000016.1 GCA_937914775.1 uncultured Clostridia bacterium | reverse complement strand
CCTCGCAATGAATAAAAAAGCTTGGCATCCAGATTATACAGTCTTTATAGTAAGATTGTCGAAATTTGGCGAAAATTATAGATTGACAATATCCTGCAATTTGTATATAATATAAATTGTAGGATATATTTATTGTATAAATAATAGGAGGTAATTATGAATATAAATACTGAAACAATTACTACCATGACAGAGGCAAACCAGAATTTTTCAAAGGTTGCAAGAGTTGCTGAAAGTAACGGTCAGGCAGTTATATTTAAAAACAACAAGCCGAAATTTCTGCTTATTGACGTAGATTCAAATTCATATTTCCATATTACCGACGACGAAAAAATTGATGTAGCAGCAAAAAGAATTTTGCAAAGATTCAAACCTGCATTTGAGGAGTTGGCAAAATGATTAAATTAAGTAAAGAAAAGGTTTTGCTTTTACATCAACTGATTGCCCAGGAAACCGGCGGCAGCGTTGGTGTCAGAGATGTAGGCCTTCTGGAAAGTGCCCTTAATAACGCTTATGCCACATTTGGCGGAGAGGAACTTTATAAAAGTAAAGAGGAAAAAGCAGCATCCCTTGGTTTTTCTTTAATATCCAATCATGCTTTCGTTGACGGCAACAAAAGAATTGGCGTATATGTTATGCTGACTTTTCTTGAAGCAGAGGGTATAAAAATAAACTGCACAAATCAGGAGGTTGTTCATTTGGGATTATCTGTTGCATCAGGAGATATGAAATATGAAGATATTTTAAACTGGATTAATAAATTTAAAAAATAAACATTGACAAACAGAATAAAAAGTGCTAAAATATCATAGTGAAATCATTGCCGAATTGTGTAAAGGTAGCACGACAGACTCTGACTCTGTTTGTCTGGGTTCGAATCCTAGTTCGGCAACCAGAAAAAAGACATCTGCGGATGTCTTTTTTCAGTTATATTTGCCTACGGCAAATATATTATAACTGCAAACAACGTTTGCATCATAACTTTTACGGAGTAAAAACATAACTCTAAACTATGTACTCAGAGGTGAGTTTATGATAAGAATTACACTTGATTCGGCTCTTAAAAATTACAATATTTCAAGATATGAACTGGCAAAGCGGACAGGTATCCGTTATCATATAATTGATAACTATTACAAAAATAAAGTTATAAGATATGACAGTTTTATATTAAACAAAATTTGCACCGCATTAAACTGTAAAATTGAAGATATAATTACATTTGAAAAAGAATAGCACCCAAATTAATTGGGTGCTATTTTTATTGTTCTACTCCATATTTTTCTTTTAAGTTGTTCCGTCTTTCTGTTACCTCATAAGTTACTGCAGGAACAAGGACTGCAAATATTGTATCAAACACAAGGTTAAACAATCTTAAGTTAATGTCAAGGTTTGAAATTCCCACAAGGTAGCCTGACAAATTAAGTGAAATACCTGCCATCAGCACAAGTGAAATTATAAGGAACATAATTCCGCCGTACTGTTTTTTCTTTTTCCAGAAAAATGCCGAAATTACAATCAGTAAAACCAACATTCCTGAAAACATCCATATATCAACAGGCATTATTTTTGATTTTGCAAAGCCCCAGACACTAAAGGGAGCAGTTTCCCCCACATAAAAAGCGTTATTCATAAGCCTTTGTGTAAAGTCCTTTTTATATGAGAAATTAGTCATATAAAAGCCAATTACGTCAAACTTATCTTCGGGAGCAAAACTCTGGTCATACATAGAGGTACCGTAAGTTACGGCGGACGCCATACTGTCGTCATAATTTACGCCTTTATATCCTGTAAAGAATGAAAGGCACAATACTAAAGTCAGTATTCCGCACACCAAAGATGCGGTTTTTTCCTTTTTGCCCTTTGACACTGTGTATAAAAACATTATAACCAATGACAGGATACAACTAAGGAGTGCAGTTACGGTATCATAAAATCCGAGTGCCAACGTTACCAGCGTTACGGCAATTATCCCTTTTACAGTTGCTTCTCTTTTTATAAAATTACCTGCAAGAAGCATTACCGAGGACAAAAGAAAAGTATAAATACCGCCGAAAGGAAGTACCGTAAACAGGTGTGCCCAGTAAGTTTTTGTTACCAGAAACAAAACCGCCGATACAATCACTGCTTCTTTATATTTCCCTGATACCTTTAAAAGTTTGTAAAAGGACAGACCAAGGACTGCAAGGTAAAAAAGGGATATAACCAACGTTGTAAACACGCCTTTTACCGACAAAAACTGTGCTAAATTAAGCAGCAGGTGGTTGGTATTAAGAGGCATCTGCAAATTTTGGGGTGCACCCACAAGAACGCTGTTCACGTTATACATTCCAAGGTATTCCAAGTCTTTATAGTATGCGTAATTGTTTGGCACTGTTCCGAAAGGAACAAGGTTAACAAGCAATAAAACCGCAACAATTACCAAAAAAACTACACGTTTTTTCATAATTTTTTAATTCCTTTTACTATTTCAAGTTTAACTGCTATTGACTCTGATTTGCAGTAGCATAAAAGAAGTGCAACTGTGCCAAGAAGCAAGCCTGTAAATACTGAGCCTAAAGCAAGGCGAACGTTAGCCAAGTGCTCTGTTACACCTGCAAAAACACCGTAAGCGATTGAACCGCAAAATACTATCCAGCCTAAAACTTTTAAGAAACCAATCATAAATCTTAAAACAGGGTATTCTTCTTCCTCTGTGTTATCGTTTGTTTCTTTTTTGTTCTGGATTTTTTCTATTTTGTCAGGTTTCTTTTTAGGTTTTTCTTCTTTTTCTTCTTTAACTTCTGTAACTTCGGGAACTTCTTCCTCTTCTTTAGCAGGAACAGAGTCTCCCTCAATTATTTTCTTTCTTATTAAATCACCTAAAAGTTGTGCATAACTGTCGTCTAAATGTCTTGTATTAACTTCTGAAAGAATTGCTTTTAAATCATTAAGATTATATGCAATGCTTCCGTCTTTAAGACTTCCAATCAGTTCGATAATGTTTTCGTCTGTGTAATTTTTAAGATTTCCCGTTACCATTTTTCATATCCTCCTTTTATTCTTCTGTAGTTTCTGTTTCCTGTTCAATGTGGTCTGTAAGTGCTACAGACACAACGCTTACACCCTCGTTAAATCTCATTAATGTTACGCCTTTTGTAACACGTCCGAAAGTGCTTATATCTTTTGCTGCAAGTCTTATAATTGTACCGTCATTTGTTATAAGCATAATATCCTGCTCGTCGTTTACAATTTTAATTCCTGCAATGTTACCTGTTTTTTCGCTTATGTTGTATGTCATTACACCAAAGCCGCCGCGGGACTGGATTTTGTATTCTGAAATAGGTGTACGTTTACCGAAGCCAAGTTCTGAAACCACAAGCAAGTCAGCGTCATCTTCGCAAACACACATTCCCACTACATAGTCGTCGCCCTTTAACTTAATACCTCTTACGCCGTGGGAAACTCTGCCCATAGGACGTACGTCTTTTTCGTTAAATCTTATAGCAAGCCCGCCGTGAGTACCTATTACAATAGTCTTTGTTCCATCAGTTAGGGCTACGTTTATAAGTTTGTCGTCTTCTTCTAAATCTATTGCTCTTATACCACCTTTACGGGCTGTATCGTAAGCACTAAGAGCAGTCTTTTTAATAGTACCTTTCTTTGTTGTCATTACAAGGTACTGCTGGTCGTTAAACTCTTTTACCGCAATAGTTGCGTTTACCTTTTCGTCAGGCTCAAGTTGTAACATATTAACGATTGGTGTACCTTTTGCAGTTCTTCCTGCTTCGGGGATTCTGTAGCCTTTCATACGGTACATTCTTCCCTTGTCTGTAAAGAACAGCAAGTGGTCGTGAGTTGAGCAGGTAAGCATAGTTTCAACAAAGTCTTCTTCCCTTGTCTGAAGACCGATTATTCCTTTGCCTCCTCTGTTTTGTGCTCTGTAAGTATCAACGGGAAGACGTTTTACATAGCCAAGGTGCGTCATTGTAACTACGCAGTCCTCAACTTCTATTAAGTCTTCGTCCTCTATTACGTCTATTGCAGGTTCAATAGATGTAAGTCTTTCGTCACCGTATCTGTCACGGATATCAAGTAACTCAGTTTTTATCTGCTCCATAAGTTTTGTACGGTCACCTAAAAGTTCCATATACTCGTTTGTTTTTTCCACAAGTTCCTGATACTCTGCCTCAATTTTCTCGCCGTTTAATTTCTGAAGTTGACCAAGACGCATATCAAGTACGCTTTGTGCCTGAATGTCTGACAAGCCAAATCTTTCCATAAGTTTTTCTTTGGCGTCGTCATAAGAATTTCTTATAATCTGCACAATTTCATCAATGTTGTCAAGAGCAATTCTTAAGCCCTCCAAAATGTGCATTCTTGCTCTGGCTTTGTCTAAATCGTACTGTGTTCTTCTTGTTACGATTTCTTCCTGGAACTTGATAAATTCTTCCAGTACTTCTTTTAGTCCCATGGTCTGGGGTTTGCCGTCTTTAATTGCCAGCATATTTACAGAGAAACTATCCTGCAACCTTGTAAATTTATAAAGTTGGTTTAATATTACCTGCGGATTTGCATCTCTTTTTAAGAATATCTCAAGTCTTATGCCGACACGGTCCGAAGAATGGTCGTCAATATCGGAAAGACCTTCGATTTTCTTATTCTTAACCAAATCTGCAATAGACTCAACAAGCATTTTTTTATTAACCTGATAGGGAAGTTCAGTTACAATAATTGAACTTGAGCCGTCTTTATGTGTTTCTATTTCGCATTTAGCACGGACAATTATACGTCCGCGGCCTGTCTGGTATGCAGACCTTATACCGCTTTTTCCCATAATTGAGCCTTTTGTAGGGAAGTCGGGGCCCTTTACATATTCCATAAGTTCTTCAACAGTAATGTCAGGGTTGTCAATCTGTGCAACTACGCCGTCCAACACTTCTGTTAAGTTATGAGGCGGAATGTTTGTTGCCATACCGACAGCGATACCTGATGAGCCGTTAATTAAAAGTGTGGGAATACGTGTAGGAAGTACCACAGGCTCTTCACGTTTTTCATCAAAGTTAGGTGAAAAGTCAACGGTATTTTTGTCTATTGACTCAAGCATCAAGTTTGAGATTTTGCTCATTCTTGCTTCTGTGTAACGGTAAGCAGCAGGGGGGTCACCGTCTATTGACCCGAAGTTACCGTGACCGTCAACTAAGGGATATCTCATTGAGAAATCCTGAGCAAGACGTACCATTGCATCATATACTGATGCGTCACCGTGGGGGTGGTACCTACCGATAACGTTACCTACGGTGGTAGCAGATTTGAAGAAAGGCTTGTCAACTGTCAAGTGTTCTTCAAACATTGAATATAATATTCTTCTGTGAACAGGTTTTAAACCGTCACGTACATCGGGAAGTGCTCTTGATATAATTACGCTCATGGCGTAATCAATAAAGGCTTCCTTCATTCTTTTTTCTATGTCTATATCCACAATAGTCTGAGTTTCCAAATATTCCTCAAAATGTGAATCTTCGTATTTCTTATGTTTTGCCATTTTTATCCTCCATCTGACAACTAAATGTCAAGGTTTGTAACATACTGGGCATTTTCTTCTATGAAAATTCTTCTTGGCTCTACTTCGTCACCCATAAGTACGCTGAAAATGTTGTCTGCTCTTTCTGCATCCTCCAATGTTACTTTTAAAAGTACGCGGTTTTTGGGGTCCATAGTTGTTTCCCAAAGTTCCTCGGGATTCATTTCACCAAGACCTTTGTATCTGCTTATATCCACTTTTGCGTCGGGGTTTCCGTCTTTAAATTCTTCGCTTATTCTGTCACGTTCCTCGTCGCTGAATGCTACTGCATTCTTTTTACCCCTTGTTAATTTGTATAGCGGGGGTTTTGCAAGATAAATGTGACCTGTTTCAATTAACGGTCTCATAAATCTGAAGAAGAATGTAAGTAACAGTGTCTGAATGTGAGCACCGTCAACGTCGGCATCCGCCATAATTATAATTTTATCGTATCTTAATTTTTCTAAATCAAAACCGTCTGCAATACCTGTGCCAAGTGCCTGAATTACAGGGGTTAGTTTATCGTTTCCGTAAACCTTGTCTGCCCTTGCTTTTTCAACGTTTAACATCTTACCCCAAAGTGGAAGTATCGCCTGGTACTTACTGTCTCGTCCGTTTTTGGCAGAGCCACCCGCACTGTCACCCTCGACTATATAAATCTCTGTCTTTGTTGGGTCTTTTACAATGCAGTCAGTAAGTTTTCCGGGAAGTGTGCTTGAGCCAAGAGGTGTTTTTCTTGTTGCCTCTCTTGCTTTTCTTGCGGCTTCACGGGCACGTGCTGCAAGTAATGTCTTTTCAATTATTGCTTTTGCAACAGTTGGGTTTTCTTCTAAAAATGCCTCTAATTCTTCGCTTACTATACTGTCAACTAAAGGTCTTACTTCGCTGTTACCAAGTTTCGTTTTAGTCTGTCCCTCAAATTGTGGCTCTTCAACTTTTACCGAAATAATAACTGTTAAGCCTTCTCTTGCATCTTCACCTGACAGATTTTTGTCGTTATCCTTTAAAAGTTTATACTTTCTTGCGTAGTCGTTAAGTACTCTTGTTAAGGCAGTTTTAAAGCCTGTTTCGTGAGTACCGCCCTCAGTTGTGTGAATGTTGTTACAAAAACTTGTTATATTTTCGCTGTAATTGGTGGTGTATTGCATAGCGATTTCCGCCATTGCAGTATCTTTTTTACCGCTTACATATATAACTTCATTGTGAATAGGCTCATTGTTTTCATTTTTGTACTGAACAAAGGACCTTATACCGCCCTCGTAGAAAAGTTCTGCCTTTGTTTCTTCCTCTGCACGTTTATCTTCAAGAATGATTTTAACACCGCCGTTTAAAAATGCCTGTTCTCTCATTCTTGTAAGCAAAATGTTGTAGTCAAATTCCAGAGTTTCAAATATTTTGTAGTCAGGTTTAAAGGTAACTTCTGTACCTTTTTTGTCTGTCTTACCTATAGTTTCAAGTTTTGAAATGGTTTGACCTCTTTCAAAACGCTGAGTTTTTATATTTTCTCCGTCGTAAATTTTAACTTCCAGCCATTCTGAAAGAGCATTTACAACAGATGCACCAACGCCGTGCAAACCGCCGGAAACTTTGTATCCGCCGCCGCCGAATTTACCCCCTGCGTGAAGTTTTGTAAATACAACTTCAACTGCAGGTATGCCCATTTTCGGGTGCATACCTGTAGGGATACCACGTCCGTTATCTATTACGGTTATACTGTTGTCCCCGTTAATGGAAATATATATTTCGGAGCAAAACCCTGCTAAAACTTCGTCAATTGAGTTGTCAACAATTT
>CALDNB010000015.1 GCA_937914775.1 uncultured Clostridia bacterium | reverse complement strand
CTGATAAAATTCAAAAGGAGTGGTTTTGTTGGGGTCTAACCACACAGCACCTTTTTGAGTTTTACCCATTTTAACACCTGCACTGGTTGTAAGCAGTGTAAATGTAAGACCGTAAACTTCGTCACCTGTTGTTCTTCTTACAAGGTCGATACCGCCTAAGATGTTTGACCACTGGTCGTCACCGCCAAGTTCAAGTACGCAGTTATACTTTTTGTGAAGCATTAAAAAGTCGTAACTTTGCATAAGCATATAGTTAAACTCAATAAATGAAAGACCTTTTTCAAGTCTTGATTTAAAACATTCAGCAGTTAACATTCTGTTTACTGAAAAATGTACACCAACGTCACGCAAAAACTCGATGTAGTTAAGTCCCATTAACCAGTCGCCGTTGTTAACCATTAATGCTTTATCATCGGAAAAATCTATAAATCTTTCAAACTGTTCTTTAAAACAACTAACATTGTGTGCAATTGTTTCAACAGTCATCATACTTCTCATATCAGTTCTGCCTGAGGGGTCCCCTACCATAGCAGTACCGCCACCGAAAATGGCAATAGGTTTATGCCCTGCTTTTTGCATGTGAGACATAACAACCATCTGTAAGAAATGACCAACGTGCAAACTGTCTGCAGTAGGGTCAAAACCGATATAGAATGTAACCTTATCATTATTAAGCATATCTCTTACTTTCTCGGTGTTTGTGCACTGAGCAATAAGACCTCTTTGCTCTAATTCTTCATATAAACCCATTTTAAAACCTCCATAAAAAATATACGAATATATATTATACAAAAACGCCCGTTTTGTCAACTTTTAAAGGACATTATTTTTTGAATATTTCTGTAATACTGTCAATAATATCAGGGGCAGACTCAATTAATCTTTCAACAGGATTCATACTGTCAATATTAATCATTTTTGTTTCGCCTTTTGATATAATCAAAAAACCGATAGGAGTTACGGTAACACCGCCGCCACTTCCTCCGCCTATATCATTTTCGTTAATGTTGGCACCGCCCATACCATATCCGAAAGATACTCTTGAATATGGAATAATAGTTGTTCCGTCAGGAGTGGTTATAGGGTCACCCACAACTGTACTTACGTCAATCATTTTCTTTAAACCGTCCATAGACGCAGTAAATAAATCCTGTAAATGTTTTTCAGCCACTTTCAATGCACCGCCTTATCTAAATTTTAATTTGTTTCTTTTAACAAGTTTTAGTATTCTTCTTATTATCTTGATATAGTCATATAATTTAATTTTTGCAACAACCCGCAGTTTGTAATCAAATCCAGCGTTGTTGTAATCAGGAGTTATGGCAATATTTACAATGTTGCTTAACAGATACTTGTTAATTACCGTCTTGTAAATAACTGCAATTATCTGCCATATTATTCCGTAACTTATCGCAGTAGCAGCAGCATCTCCGGTGCCGTAATCAACCGCAATATCAAACTGCTTTACGTTTCCATGTTTAAAAATATCTTTTACTATGGAAATTATTTCTTCTTTTTCTGTAAGATATACGCTTATTCCGCCTTTTATATTGGTTTTTACCGTATCAAGTTTCGGAACTTTAACATAACTTTCCTCTTTCTTTTTCTTCTTTTTGGGTTTTATTTTAAATATACCGAATTTAAAATAAGTACTGCCGGAAGAAATGCAAATTTCCATTTTGTGTGAAACGAATACAGTATAAAACAATAAAGATAAAAGAATAAGCAATATTATAAATACAATAAGCATTTAATCACTATCCTTTAAAAGATTATCTATTTCAAAACTGTCAAGCGGCTCTAACTCTTCTAAAGAAGACAATCCGAACTGCCTTAAAAACTCATCAGTAGTTGAAAGTAGTGAGGGACGTCCAGGTGCATCAAGTTTACCCACTACCTCAATTAACCCCAACTCTATAAGTCTGTTAACAGAGTTGTCACTGTCAACGCCCCTTATATGTGAAATCTGTGAACGGGTAACAGGTTGCTTGTACGCAACAATTGACAAAGTTTCAATAGATGCTTTTGATAAAGGCATCTTCTTTTGCGGAGGCACTATTTTTTGTATGTACTCGTAGTATTCCCCTCTGGTACACATCTGGAATTTAGTACCTAACTTTATAATTTTTATTCCTCGTTTTTCATAATTTAATTTGTCCGATAATTCCAATATTATGTTGTTTAAAATCTCTGGATTTATGTCAATTATGTCTGCAAGTTCTTTTAACTCCATTGCATCTCCCGATGCAAATAAAAGTGCCTCAACGACAGACTGCACAGTGTTCTTGTCCATATTACTTTCCCTTTCTTCTTTCACGGTACTTAATTAAATATCCGTCATCTGCGTCCTCTATACTTATTCTGTCCATTTTTGCCATTTCAAGGACTGCAAGAAACGAAGCAACTGCTTCCTCCCTTGTTCTTATACCTTTAAACAAATCGCTGAATTTAAGTTTTTTAAGTGAGCGTAGTTTAAAAATAAACTTTTTAAGCAGTCCGAAAATAGAGATGGGTGTCTTGCCCACAACGCCCTTAAAGGCACCGGCACTAACAGGCATTCTGTATCTTATGTTCTCGCAAACATCGCCTAATGCCGAAAGCAGACTGTCTTTCGTTACCAGTTTTAAGGACTCGTCTATAACTACAGGCTTTATCGCACTTCTCTCTTTATAAACCATATATTGCCCTGCATTTTCAGTTTCACGTAACTTGTCCGCCGCCAACTTGATTTTCTTGTATTCCATAAGCCGTAAAGCAAGTTCTTCACGGGGGTCTTCCAACTCTTCTTCCTCTTCATTAGGCAATATCATTTTAGATTTAATGTATAAAAGGTTAGATGCAACTACTAAAAATTCGCTGGAAACTTCAATGTCAAACTGTTCCATCTGCCGCAAATAACTGATATACTGCTCAGTAATTTCAGCGATAGGAATGTCGTATAAACTAACTTTGTTTTTGCTTATAAGATGCAACAACAAGTCCAGAGGACCTTCAAAGGTTTGCAACTTTAACGCTATTTGATTCATAAACCGTTTCGGTCCTTTCTGAAAATTTTAGTGAATAAATATTTCTACAAAAGATATAAGTGCCTTTTGAAGATTGTAAACACCGTTTGATAACACTCTGTTAAATATCGGAGTATTTATAATAAGTATTAAAATAA
>CALDNB010000014.1 GCA_937914775.1 uncultured Clostridia bacterium | reverse complement strand
CAAAAGCAACAATTGTACCGTCATTATTTATAATTTCCGCAAGATGTGTGGTTTTCCCGCCCGGGGCGGCACATACATCAATTATAAAGTCACCTTTTTTGGGTTTTAGTGTTTCGCTTGTCAAATATGCAGAAATATCCTGGGGAGTAAATAATCCCTCTTTATATTCTTTTAATTTTCCAATATCACCAAAATCGGAAATTTCAAGTATATCATCAAAATCAGTGTCGTTAACTTTAATACCAATACTTTCTAAACTTGCTTTCAAATCCTCCGCCGTAGTTTTAATATTGTTTACCCTTATTGTTGTGGGCGACACTTTAGAAAATGCGTCAAATATTTTAATTGTATCTTGAGGTCCGTACTGACTCTCAAATAAATCTGTAAGCCAGTCGGGAACGGAATAAAATATACTTATGTTGTCTTTTGGATACGTTACGTCACCGTTTCGTATAATATTTCTTAATATTGCATTTACGAAACCCGCCGATGCGCCGTGACCGTATCTTTTTGCAAGTTTTACGCTTTCATTAACTGCGGCACTTGGTGGAATTTTATCCATAAATAATATCTGATAAATTCCCATTCTCAGTATATTTTTTATCCATACAGAAATTTTGCTTAATTTTTGTGTGCTGTAATTCTCAATTATATAATCAAGACGCCGTCTTTTGTCAGTAACCCCATAAACAATGTTGGTTATAAGATTAATATCTTCTTTTGGCATATCATTGTTTAACTGTTTTTTTAATGCTTTGTCACAGTATGCACCGTCTTTTTCTATCATATAAAGAGTTTTAAGAGCAACCTCTCTTGCGGTCATATAAGCACCTCTCCCACAGAGATTTTATACCCTCTCAATAAATCCTGTGAACTCATTCTCTTTTTGCTTTCAAGTTGCAACTCTGTAATCTCAACCGCACCGCCACCACATGCAACTACAAGACGATTGTTGGTGTCTATAATAACACCGTTTTCTCCGTTTCCGTCACAGACTTTCGCACTAAACACTTTAATTCCTTTGCCGTTTAAAGTTGTATGTGCGGTAGGAAAAGGATTAAGTCCACGAATAAAATCAACAATCTCCTTAGGACTTCTGTTCCAGTCAATTTTTGTATTCTCTTTTGTAAGCATACCAGTATAAGTTGCAAATTTATCATCTTGCTTAACAGGAACTATAGTTTCAATTTTATCAATTGTTTCTGTTAAAACCAAAGGGCAGGTGTCACAAATAATGTCGTGCAGTTCTCCTGCAGTCATAGTAGGAGTTATTTCAATTTCTTTTGTTAAAAGCATATCCCCTGTGTCAAGACCTTCGCCCATAAGCATAGTTGTAACACCTGAAACTTTATCGCCGTCCATTATTGCCTTGTTAATAGGACACGCTCCTCTGTGTTTGGGAAGTAATGATGCGTGAACGTTAATACAACCATATTTTGGATAGTCTAAAACGTACTTGGGAAGTATTCTTCCGTAAGCAACAACTGCAATTAAATCGGGCTTGTATTTTTCAAGGACAGGCAAAAAAGCATTGTCCTTAAAAGTAGTGGGCTGAACAACGTCTATGCCTAAACTGTCAGCAGCCTCCGCAACAGGGCATCTTGACAAAATATGTCCTCTTCCTCTTGGCTTATCAGGTTGTGTAACAACTAAACATACATTATGGAATTTATGAACTTCATTTAAAAACGGTACTGCAATATCGGGAGTACCCATAAACATTATGTTCAATTAGTCTTCATCCCTCTCCAAATCTACAAATTCAGTAACGTGAGTAGTAAACAGTACTCCGTCTAAATGGTCAATTTCGTGGCAGAATGCACGGGCAAGTAAATCTTCACCTGTCATTTCAAACTGTTTGCCGTTTCTGTCAAGGGCCCTTACAGTAACTTTTTTAGGACGGGTAACATATCCCCATCTGCCTGGGACACTTAAGCAGCCTTCCACATCATTAACAGAGCCTGAGGTTTTTATTATTTCGGGATTTATAAGTTCAATAAGTCCTTCGCCAATATCTATTACGCATATTCTTTTTAAAATTCCCACCTGAGGTGCGGCAAGACCTACACCGCCTGATTTCACAAGTGTATCGTGCATATCGTCTAAAAGCATTAAAATTCTGTCGTCTATTTTTTCAACGGGACGGCATTTTTTATTAAGCACTTCGTCGCCAAATTTAATTATATTTCTGATTGCCAAGTTTATCATCCTTTCAGTTCATTGAGTTTGGATTAATGTCAATAAAAATCTTGTTTTTGCCAGAGGAATATTTGTCATTTAACTGCCTTAAAATCGGATAAATTTCTTTTGTCCTTGATGTTTTAACAATTATTCTCCATCTGTATAAGTTGTTAATCTTGCTGTACGGTGCAGGGGCAGGACCAAGAACATAAATACCTTTGCCTTTTAAATACTGTGCTATTTTTGTAAGTTCGGCACTTATTTCCTGTTCATACTTACCTGTCATCATTATCATAATTATATCACAAAATGGCGGATTGTTAAACTGCTTTCTTAATTGTATTTCATTTTCGTAAAAACCTGTATAATCGTGGTTTTTAGCAAAAGTAACTGCATAATGCTCAGGAGAGTAGGTCTGTATTATTGCCCTTCCCGGATCCTTGTCACGTCCTGCTCTTCCGCAAACCTGGGTCAACTGGCAAAAGGTTCGCTCTGCCGCACGGAAGTCATCAATGTTAAGTGTTAAATCTGCCGCAAGAACACCCACTAACGTTACATTTTTAAAATCAAGTCCTTTTGTGACCATCTGCGTTCCAAGTAAAATCGGTACGTTATTAATATTAAACTTTTTAAGAATTGCTTCGTGGGAATTCTTTCCCGTAGTTGTGTCTGCATCCATTCTTAAGTAACTGTCTGCACCAAACAAGGTTTTGATTTCTTCCTCAACTTTTTCAGTGCCTGTACCTAAATATCTGATGTGTTTACTGCCACAGGATGGACAAGTTGTTACGTTTCCCGTTTCATATCCGCAGTAGTGACATTGTAAATTGTCTGTGTTTTTGTGATAAGTAAGTGTTATACTGCAGTTTTTACAAACAACGGGCTGACCACAATCCCTGCAGGTAACAAAACTGTTAAAGCCACGTCTGTTTAAAAACAAAATAATCTGATTAAAAATGGACAAAGGACTTGAATAGACATTTCTCTAAAGAAGATATACAGATGGCTAACAAACACCTGAAAAGATGCTCAACATCACTCATTATCAGAGAAATGCAAATCAAAACCACAAT
>CALDNB010000013.1 GCA_937914775.1 uncultured Clostridia bacterium | reverse complement strand
TTGTAAGAAGAATTGATGATTTGGGGCGTGTGGTAATTCCCAAAGAAATCAGAAGAACAATGAGGATTCGTGAGGGAGACCCTTTAGAGATATTTACAAACAGAGACGGAGAAGTAATATTTAAAAAATATTCACCTATCGGTGAATTAAGCGGTTTTGCATCCCAGTATGCAGAGGCAATTAACAAAGCCGTTGCCTTTCCTGTGTGCATCTCCGACAAAGACAATGTAATAGCCGTCTGTGGTGCGCCAAAAAAAGAATTTCTTGAAAAAAAGATTTCCCCTGATATAGAAAAGATACTTGACGAAAAAATACCTTATGTATCAAAAAGTACTTCTAAATCTGTAGGCATCGTTGAGGGCGGAGACAAGTACTCAGCAGGGATTGTATATCCCATTATTTCCGAGGGCGACTGCATTGGCTCAGTAATCATTTTCAGCGAAAACGGGGGTGCTTTTGGGGAGACAGAAGAAAAAGTAGCAAAATCTGCATCTATATTTTTAGGGAAGCAGATGGAGGAATAAAAAAATTTCAAGAGCAACTCATAAATTTAATGATTTGCTCTTTTTTTTATTGAAAATATGTGATATACTATATTAAAAGGGGAGATAACCTATGAATAAATACGGATTTATAAGACTTGCAACTGCAGTTCCTGAAGTAAGGGTGGCAGATGTAAAATTCAATTGCGAGGAAATAGTAAAGATAATGAATGAGACACAAAAAGAATGTGCCTACGTAACGCTGTTTCCTGAACTTTGTGTGACGGGCTACAGTTGTCAGGATTTATTTTTAACAGATACTTTAATAAAAGGTGCAGAAGAAGGTCTTTCTTATATCCTTGAGAAAACAAAAAAACTTGAAACAATCGGTGTTTTGGGTATGCCTGTTTTATGCGGTGACAGGCTTTACAACTGTGCCGTTGTAATTCAGAAAGGCAAAATTTCAGGTATTGTCCCCAAAATATTTTTACCTAATTACAATGATTATTACGAAAAAAGATGGTTTACGGAGGGTACAGATGTTGACGAGACAGTTTCCCTTTGCGGTCAGGAAGTACCGTTGTCAGGAAAATTAGTTTTTAAAACAAAGGATTTTAGTTTTGGTATAGAAATCTGCGAAGATATGTGGGTACCAAAATCTCCTGCGGCAGATCTTGCCCTTGCAGGTGCGGAGGTTATTTTAAACTTAACTGCAGGAAATGACGTAGTGGGAAAAGACAAGCACAGAGAAATGCTTGTTAAATCAAGTTCCTTTAAAAACCACTGTGTGTATGCAGTAACTTCTTGCGGTTTGGGTGAATCAACAACTGATACTGTTTATTGCGGTAACTGTATCGTTGCAGAAAACGGAGCAGTTGTTTTAAACGAAACCTCTTACGATTTTGAAAGCAAAGTGTTTTACTGCGATGTTGACATAGACAGAGTAAAATGCGACAGACGAAAAATAAACAGTTTTAACAGTAACTGCAGTTACACTCCCTGTTTTATAAAATGCGAGGATTTTGGCAAAACAATCGGTGAATTGTCAAGGAAAATCAGCAAGACACCATTTGTGCCGTCAAAAGACAAAGACAAACGAATGGAGCAGATATTTAACATTCAGGCAAACGCTCTTGCAAAAAGGTTAAAACACATGAACTGCAAACACCCGGTTATTGGTGTTTCGGGAGGACTTGACTCCACGTTGGCGCTTTTGGTTATTGCAAAGACAATGGACATACTGAAATTGCCCAGAGAAAACATTATTGCAATAACTATGCCCGGTTTTGGCACCACAGGCAGAACTTACAACAATGCAGTAAAGTTAATTAAAGAACTTGGAGCAACTTTTAAAGAAATAAGCATAAAAGAGTCATGTCTTAAACATTTTGAAGACATAGGTCACAACCCCGATGTGCTTGATGTGACTTATGAAAATGCACAGGCAAGGGAAAGAACGCAAATTTTAATGGACGTTGCAAATCAGGTGGGCGGAATAGTAGTAGGTACAGGAGATTTGTCCGAAATGGCTCTTGGTTGGTCAACCTTTGCAGGAGACCATATTTCAATGTACTGCGTAAACGGAGGAGTGCCTAAAACTCTGGTACGTCATCTTGTTTTATGGATAACAGAAAACTGTCAGGGAACTGAAAGAGAAGTATTAAGAGATATAGTTGACACACCAATATCTCCTGAACTGCTTCCTGCTGACAACAGCGGAAACATCGCCCAAAAGACAGAGGACATTATCGGAAATTACGCTATTCACGATTTTATTTTATATTATTTTCTTCGTTTTGGGTTTACACCCCAAAAGATACTGTATCTTTTGACTGTTGCCTTTGGTGAGCAGTACAACGAAGAACAGTTAAAAGAGTGTATGAGAACATTCTTCAAAAGGTTTTTCAACAACCAGTTTAAGAGAAACTGTGTACCTGACGGACCAAAAATCGGCTCTGTGTCCTTATCGCCCAGAACAGATTTCAAAATGTCATCAGACTCACACAGTAATTTATGGACAGATTTTTAAAAAACTATATACAAATTGGTAAAAATATGTTATAATTTAGTATTATAATGTTCGGAGGTAATTAGTTTGGCAGAATTAAGATATAATCCACTTACAAATGATTGGGTAATGATTGCATCACACAGACAAAACAGACCCCAGATGCCTAAAGACTGGTGTCCCTTTTGTCCTGGCTCAGGTCAGGTGCCCGACCATTTTGACGTTTTAAAATATGATAATGATTTTCCTGCATTGTCACAGACACCGCCCGTGCCTGACAATGTTAAAACAGACTTTTACAAAACTGCACCCTCTTATGGCAAATGCGAGGTAATACTTTATTCACCCGAGCATACAGTTACTTTACCTGAACTTCCCGTTGACCACGTTGTAAAACTGGTTAATTTATGGGAAGAAAGATATGTTGAACTGAAAAAAGACGAAAACATAAAATTTATATTCATTTTTGAAAACAGAGGGGAAGTTGTGGGCGTAACTATGCCTCACCCTCACGGGCAGATATATGGTTATTCTTTTATACCTAAAAAGATTGCTCTTGAAATGGAAAACAGCAAAAAATATCGTTAAAGTGCACAATTAATTGCGATAGAAATGTACATAGTGACAAAAGCAATGTCTTAACATGAAATTCAAAAATTGTTTATTGACATTTTGATATTTTTGATATACAATATACTCA
>CALDNB010000012.1 GCA_937914775.1 uncultured Clostridia bacterium | reverse complement strand
ATTTACAATATTATATAAGTTTCGGGTATACAATATAGTGATTCATAATTTTTAAAGGTTATACTCCATTTGTAGTTATTATAAAGTATTGACTATATTCACTCTGCTGTACATTATATCCTTGTATCTTATTTATTTTATACAAAGGAGCTGATACCACTTAATTCTTTTCACCAGCCTTGCCTTTCCCTGACCTCTCTTCCCACTGGTTTGCTCTCTTTATCTATCAGTCTGTTTCAATTTTGTTATATAGTTTTTTTACGAGTTCTTCGTCCAATTCTCCTTTGAAATCTTTTGCTTCAGCTTCGTTTTTTGCATAAACTAAAACATAATCAATACGATTATGTTTTAACCAAAGATGTACCATCTCTATTAATAGGTTATCATTTAAAAAAACATTATGGCTTAAAGTGGGTTGCAACATGGAATGATCCATGCCCTCGTGTTATGTATCCCGAACCATATGGAAAAGGACTAGGTGCAAAGTTGACCATAATGCAGAAAAGGATTATTAATAAGATGAAGCAGGCGGATATTCATATTTTCCCCAATATAAGGATTTGTAATTATATGAATAAGTACTTATGTGTTGATAAAGAGAAGTGTGTGATAATCCCTCATGTGATAATCCCTACAAAGAAAAGTGTAGAACATGTATTTTCAGATAAACTTCGGCTAATACATTCAGGTTTTTTAGGGAATCCTCGAAATCCTGAAACTTTTCTTCGAGCGTTGCGTATGTTTTTAAATTCTACGCCTGATGCAAAAATTTCTTTCACAATTATGGGGCATAGTGATGTTACTGTAAAATCACTTATAGCTGAATTAAAACTAGAAGAGTATATATTTTTTATTTCACCTAAAGAATACAAAAAACAAATCCTTACATAGCAAAAGCGAGGTGAATTCACCTCGCTTTAATATATTGAAACTGTTATTGCCACTCTTCGGGCATTGGATATTTATGGGAAAGATTTAAAAATTTAACGCCTTTTTTAAATTTTTCTACATGCTCGGGTTGTTGTGCAACTTTACGGTGCAACCACCACCAGCCGATGTCTTTATAATGATAGGACTCGTCACAGCCAACACTGCAGTTAAATGCATCAGGGCTGGGAACACCTATTGTCATTAATTCTTTTAATTCGTCAAGATGTTCGGTATAAACCTGTCTGGGAGTACAGTTATGCTTTTTACAAATTGAACTTGCAAGACCTACAACTTCACCCAACTGTCCTAAAGTACGCATAACCCTTACAGCAGAAAAAGCAACGTGGCTTGTGCTCACAATACGTCCGCCTATAAACAGATTATCAACGTCTTTAGCATAAAGGCATCTGTAAGGCACAGGATATGGTTTTTCAATACCTCTGTGGTATGCAAAGGAACGAAATGCCTCGCCAAATTCCTCAAGATTTGTCGGTTCGGGGAAATGCATATCAATACTCCATGTCATACAGGCAGTACCGTCATCGTGATATTTTTTTTCTTCAATATCGTTTTGAGTTAAAATGTAGTCACCTACAACACGGTAGCCCTCACGTTTTCCGCCCACAAAAGATACCCACTTAAGAGCCAGATTTCCAAATTTTTCTTTATCTTTAAAATGGTGTTTCTGATAAGACCAGTTGGAATAAATTGCACGAAGACCAAAGTCTCTGATATATTCCGCTTCAAAAACCATATCTCTGGTAAATCCTGTTTCCTGCTCCCAGTCACCTGATGTGCAGTTAAGACATGACTCGTCACCAAATTTTAAGTTCCAGTCAATTTCAGGGAAAGGTACATAACTGTCCTGTTCTTCTGAGTACCAGCGTATAGACTGTCCCATTACCAGTTTCTGATGTTCCTCCGGTGCAAGTGATTCACCGAACTGACTCTTTGGTTCACGTCCGTACATCACCTCGCAACCCATTTTTCGGGCAAGGACACCGTCACCGCTACAGTCTGAAAACATTTTTCCCGTAACTCTCGTTTTCTTGCCTGTCAATGTATTGGTACAGATAACTGCAGTTATTGTGTCTCCGTCACGTTCAACATCTGTAACCGCTTCATTAAATAAAAGTTTGTATTCTACTCTTCTTGCCTCAGGAACTGCAAAAGCAAATCGTTTTCTGTCGTCTTCAAAATACTCTTTTTTATATATAGACGGATCACCCATAACGGGTGCAATTTCTTTGACTATATTACCAAGAGCAGGGTACGGCGGAAGGTGAATCATACCGCCTAAGCACACACGGATTTCGGAACTGTTGCAACCGCCAAGCATCTCTCTGTCGTTAATAAGTATCACTTTAACGTCGCTTCTTAACGCAGAAAGGGCAGTACAAACACCTGCTATTCCTCCGCCCACTACAACTAAATCAAAATCTGTTTCATAATCCTCAACTTCTTTCCAGTTAAGGGATTTTCGCATTTCGTCAATATCCCCGGGAACTTCATTGCAATCGGTTATATAAACCGCATCACATCTGCCGTTAAAACCTGTCATATCGGAAAGTGATATTGTATGTTTCCCCTCACTTAAAGACAATTTTCCGCCTAACTGCCATGCCCATTCTTTTCCGTTAGTGCCAAGAATGTTCTCCAGTTCTTCTCCGTCAATTTTAATTTTAAATTTTCCTGCAGGGTCTTTTACGTCCCAGACAGAAGTCCAGTCACGAGTAAACGCCCAGACATAGTATTCTCCGCTTTTATCTACTTCAAAATCAGTAACTGCATCACTTACAGGAATACCCATACCGTGTGCCATAAGATAAGCAGAATGAAGTGTTTCCATGGATGCAGTATCAACAACCCATCCGCCCTTATCTTTAAAACTTTCCGCTTCTATAAAAATGTTCATAACCTTTTCTCCCTTATAAAGGATTTACCTCTTTGTCTATTCCCCAGACAGTAACATCTTCAACAACTGCTCTTCCGGGAAGATTTGCAATATAAAGTATTGTTTCTGCTATGTCTTCGGGCATCAGTTTGTCTGTTGTTTCACCGATACCGCAGGCACTCTGAAAGCCGGTACTTGCAGATGACGGAACAACGCAGGTCACTCTAACGTTATGAGGCTGCATCTCAAGATACATTCCCTTTGAGAAGTTAAGAACTCCTGCCTTTGCCGCAGCATACACACTCCACGTAGGCCAGCACTGACGGGCACATACGGATGCAATATTAATCATGGTTCCGCATTTT
>CALDNB010000011.1 GCA_937914775.1 uncultured Clostridia bacterium | reverse complement strand
AATGAAAATTGACAAAATATTGTTACATTTTCTTGTCATTATTTGCAGGATTGTTAAGCAGTTTTCCCTTACTGTCAAATCTTGAGCCGTGACAGGGACAGTCCCAACTGTGCTCCTGTTTGTTATACTTTAATGCACATCCAAGATGAGGGCATCTTGGCACCGTGGGAGTAATTAATCCTTTTGCAGATTCCAATATATTTATGGCAAGTTGCGGGTGCAATATACTCCTTGACGGGGCATAAATATTGGCATATTCGTTTTCCTTTTCCAATACTAAATCTGTAAGTATCATTGCACTTACCATCGAAGACGTCATTCCCCACTTGTTAAAGCCCGTTGCCACATATAAATCGGACGTGTTTTTCCCGTACTGACCTATATATGGAATACCGTCTAATGTCATACAGTCCTGGGTTGCCCATCTTCCTACTTCTTCGCTTTCAGGATAGTGTTTGTTTGCAAATTTCATAAGTTCTTCCCAGTTTCCGCCATTTTGTCCTGTGCGGTGTCCGCCACCGCCCAACAACAGATAATTATTGTAATTCCTGAAAGATAACCCGTCATCTGCTTCGTCAACATACATGCCACCGACATTGGGTGCGATTTTTAATGCCACAACATACGACCTGTGCTGATACATTTTTATAAAATACCATCCGTGTTTGTTGATAAAAGGAAAATGAGTTGCCACAATAGTTTTCTTTGCAGTAATTGCGCCTTTTTCTGTTACCGCAATCCCGGGTTTTAATTCCGTAACTCGTGTGTCCTCATATATTTTTAAATCTTTTGCAACAGAATAAGCAAGTTTTAAAGGATGAATATTTCCCTTATTTTCTGTTTTTACCGCACCTGCAATATTAAAAGGTAGTTCTGTATCAAGACAAAACTGTGCCTTAACTCCTATTTTATTTAACACGTCAACTTCTTTTTCAATTAACGCTCTGTTCTGCAAGGAATATACAAAGGAATTACAGGTTTCAAAATTTTCACCTGCAAGTTCTTTTAGTTTTTCCATAGCATCTTTTTGACTATATAGATATTTCTTTGCAACTTCAAGACCGTATTTGTCTGCTATTTTATTATATATAAGACCGTGTTGAAATGTGATTTTTGCCGTAGTGTTGCCTGTAACCCCTGAGCATATCTTGTCTGCCTCAACCAAAATACAGTCCACTCCTGCTTGTTTTAGCATATATGCACATAAAATTCCGCACATTCCCCCACCTATAATTAATACATCTGTTTTTACGTTTCCTCTTAATTGTTCAAATGTTGGTTTTGAAATTTCTTTTTTCCATATAGATTTCATAAATACCACCTCTGTCATTATTATTGACAGAATGATACAAAAAAACCGGGCAAAGCCCGGTTTTTTAATCCAATAATGGTTTTACAACATCTGCAAAATCTTTATAGTTGTCTATTTTCAAATAATTAAAATCCGAAAGATATACTGACTCGTCATTTCCGCCTGGGCCGTAATCATCACCAATATACATTACTTCGTCGTGACTTATGTTGTTTTCTTTGCAGTATAAATCAAGAGCGTAATATTTGTTGTAGGGTTTTGGTGCCATATCAAAAGAAGATGAACCACCCACAAAAACATTGTAATCAGAAAACATTTCACAAACATCTTTGTATATTTTTCTTCTTTTAACTCTGTCCGGGTCAAAAGCGATTTTTTCCGGTGTCTTTGCCTTAGTTCCTAAAATCGCAATAGTTATACAACCTGAAGGATGATACTCAACACTGTCACCTGCAAACTCCGTAAATCCGTATTTATTACGAAGTTCTGTTGCTTTTTGTTCAATCTTCGGTACATCTACATCAAAACTCAAGTCTCTTATAACATCAATGCTCTTTGTGTCGGGATTGTATTTTCCGTACTGCAAACCGTAATTACCGATTATATCTACAGGGAATTGTCCCAATTGATTAAATATTCTCATTACCTGCCCTGCGCCAACCATCAGAAGTTTGTAGCATTTTGCAAGTTTTTCAAGTGCTTCTTTGTTCCTTGGTTCAAGCCCCTCTTTGTGTTGGGTAAGAGTACCGTCCAAGTCCATAGCAACAATCTTGATTTTTTTATTATCCATCACAAGTCACCTCGTATAGATTATAGCATAATGGGACTTCAAAGTCAAACAACATTAAATTTTTTAGTTCCTTCTTCATATATTTTGCAAATAAGTTTCTGGATTTTCAACGCCTCACGTCCGCTTAGAGAAAATTCAGTATTATTTTCAACTGATTTATAAAAATCTGCAATCTGACGGATGTGTTGAAATCCCCAGTACTCCTTACCGTCTTCGTAAATTACATCAGGGTCTATAGTAGTTTTTGCGTCTATTTTTTCACCACTGTTAAGGGTAATTTCCGCTTTATCATAATCCATAACAACTTTTCCGTTTTCGCACAAAATACGAATTTCAATGGGTTCGTCACAACCGTAATTGTTCATTGCCCAAAAACCTAAAGTTGCTCCGTTTTTATATGTTATAAAACCCTCTGCAGAATCGTCAACCTCCATAATAGAATGATTTCGATTAGCCATACTAACCTTTACGCTTTCTACCTCATCATTGATAAACCAGTTTGCAAGGTCTATGGAGTGAATTGCTTGGTCAATTACCACGCCACCGCCCTCTTTGTCCCATGTGCCTTTCCAGTCGGACAAAACGTAATAATCGTCAGGTTTACACCAAGTAAGCACCACTCTTGCAGAAATTATTTTACCTAATGTTCCATTCTCTAATTTCTCTTTAACAAGTCTTGAAGCGTCATTATATCTGCATTGAAAAATAATCCCGTATTTGACGCCGTATTTTTCTGCCAGTTCCACATTTTCAACTGCATCTTCATACTTTATGCTCATAGGTTTTTCACAAAGGACGTGAACGCCTTGCATAATGGCATATTTTGAAACTACCGGATGAAGATAATGCGGTATGCAGACGTGAACGACATCTATATTTTCTTTGCTGATTAATTCTTTGTAATCATAGTATGCTTTACAGTTGTATTTCTTTGCAGCCTTGTCCGCCCTGTCCTTTTTAATATCACAAACGCCAACAATTTTTGCGTTTTCAAGATGGTTTGCACTGGTTGCGTGCATTGTAAAAATATTTCCGCAGCCTACAATACCTACTCTAAGCATTTCTGATTTCCTCCAGTACAAAGCACAAAGATTCCACGCCGTCTTGTAATGTCGCTTTTTCTACTGCTTTACCTGCCTTTGCACAGTCTGTAAAATACACAAGTTCGTTATAATATCCGCCTAAATCGGAAATATTTCCTCCCTCGAAGCCGGTACCCAAATCTTCTTTTTTCTCAATTACAATTTCCTGTGCACTTTCGTCTGTATACAGCATTAATTTGCCACCTGCATTTTCCACAACACCCTTTTCAAAAACAACTCTGAATGTTGCTTCAAAGGGGTGAGTGCCGGGCAACCCCCATGTACCCTCTACTGAAACAACAAAGTCGTCATAAGTAAGAAGTGAATTGATATATGATGCTTTTTCACCTGCTATATTTTTTACCGATTTAATACCATTTGGTTTGCCAAAAAGCGACAGAACATAGTCCATATCGTGAATATGTAAATCCTGTGCAGCGCCGCCTGACAGTTCATTCTTTAAAAGCCAGTCATTCCAGCCCCAGTCAGGTACAGGACTAATTCTTCTAAAATTGCCATTTATAATTTTGCCCAAGTCTCCGCCTTTAATAATTTCTGCAAGTTTTACATACTCGTCCCAGAATCTTATAACTTGACCAACCTGAACAACCGCACCTATTTCTTTTGCTTTGTTTATCATTTGTTCGCCCTGTTCTTCTGTTAACGTTACAGGTTTTTCCACAAACACGTATCTTACCTTATCCATAGCAGCCATAGCGTACTCACAGTGAAGATATGTGGGCAAACAAATGTCAATAGCATCAACGTCTGCACCGTTTATCAAATCATAACCGTCTGCAAAAATTTTTGCATCTGTTCCCAGCGCAAGTTTCTCTGCATTTTCGCGTCTTATATCTGCATACGCCACAACTTCAACGCCGTCGATATTTTTATAACAGTTGCTGTGCATGGTGCCCATAAATCCGCAACCTATTAAACCTACTTTTATCATTTTTATTTCCTCCCAATGATTTTATCCATAGCATTTGATGTGTTGTAAATTATTGTTTCCGGATAGTGACTGTATGGCGGTAACATTTCTGCAGTAACCCATCCGTCATAATTTACTTTTTCCAGTTGTGTCATAACAGACGGCCAGTTCACTTCGCCTGCCAGAAGGTCAACAAAACCGTGCAAATCTCCCGCTGCGCGTCTGTAATCTTTAAAATGCACCTTTTTAATTCTGTTGTTTAAGATTTTAATCCAGTGTTCAGGATAGCCCGAGAACAATACATTACCAACATCAAAATATGAGCCCACATAGTTGCTGCCTATTTCATCTATAAATTTTGCCATTTCCATTGGCGAAAGTAAAAATCTGTTCCACACATTTTCAACACCGATTGAAACGCCTAAGTTTTCCGCAACCGGTGCCAACTCTTTAAGTGCTGATTGTGCTCGTTGATAAGCCACATCGTATTCCACTATTTCACCGGGGTCAAAAGCAACTTCAACAGCACCAGGTACTACTAAAATTGTGTCACAACCCAACCATGACGCAACTTCCAACTGTTTTTTTGTAATTTCTTTTGCAAGTTTTACGTTATCCTCGTTTGCAGAGGTGTAATTATAAGTCCAATAAAGACCACAGGCAACGCTGTATAATTCGATACCTACTTCTTCTGCCATGGCTTTAACTTTCATAATGTCTTCTTTTGTTGAGTCCATTGACACCGGACCGTGTTGGTCAAGTGCAAGTTCAATCCCGTCAAATCCTGCATCTTTTGCAATAGCCATACATTTTTTTAAATCAGTTTCTGCAAAAGACCAGATGCTTATACCTTTTTTCATATTTCTTCCCCCTTGTATTCAAGTTAGTTATATGATATACTTTAATAAAAATGATTAGAATGTATTTTTTTATTTTAAAAGTACACTTTTGTAAACAGGTGAAAATATATGAAATTAAATTATATAAAGCATAAAATTGCAAATCTTATTAACATCAATAAAATTGTAACCATTCACTATTATGAACTTGACAAAGACTTCTGCTACAACGGTGAAAGTCACAACTTTTGGGAAATGGTTTACGTTGATTCAGGAACTGTGGAAATTGATGCAGGAAAAACTCCAATCACTCTTAATCAGGGAGAAGTTATATTCCATAAACCCAATGAATTTCATACTCTTAAAGCAGACAGAAAAACTGCATCAAACGTATTCGTTATCTCTTTCGTCTGCTCCTCGGATTCTATGAAATTCTTTAACGGAAAAACCATGCAGGTTCCCCAGAAACTAAAGAAAATTATATCTTCAATTATAGAAGAATATTTGGAAACTTTTGTCCCCATGTCATACGAAGATATAAAACTGGAAATCAAAGAAAATCCCCCCATAGGAAGTCAGCAAATGATAAGAACGTACCTCGAACAGTTCCTGATTTTACTTATACGTCACGCTCAGGACCAACGGGCACTAAGAATTTTCCCATCAAAAGAAAGTATGGAAAACCATCTTATGTCACAAATAATTCAGTATATAGACGAAAATATTTACAACGAGATTACCATAAAACAAATATGCAGTAAATTCAGTTATTCAAGAACTTATCTTTCCAAAATTTTTAAGCAGACTACCGATTATACCATTTTGGAATATATACTGATGAAAAAAATAAAAGAAGCAAAAAAACTTATTCGGGAAAAAAATATGAATTTTACACAGATTTCAGATAAACTGTCCTTTGACAATCCCCACTACTTTTCCAGAGTTTTTAAAAGGGTTACAAATATGACACCCAGCGATTATAAAAAATCAATAAAATAAAAAAGCGTTCTTACGAACGCTTTTTTTATTTGAATGAAACGGGATTAACGTCTTTATTGTCAAATGCGTTTTCCGAAGGGGACGGCTCCGACATACTAAAATACATTTTAGCAGCCTTTGTTGTGCCAAAATCACGGTTTGAGCCGGTGTTTTGCACCTTGTTAAAGGCTTCGCGAAACATTGCGTTGTGCGCCTCCTCACGATTTAACAAAAAGTCAATAGTTTCTTTTACTTTTTTATCGTCTATTTGTCTGTACAAATACTCATACACAACCTTCGCTCTTTGCTCAGATGCAATGTTAGATAAAAGGTCGGCACACAAGTCCCCTGTTACTGTAACGTAGTCTGCAGTCCAGGAATACCCTGAGGCATTAATAAGACCGGGATTAAGCCCTAATATAACATGTGACTGTATTTCCCCTGCAGGTACCTTGTCGGCATCTACGTCGTGACCATTTAAAAGATTAATAGTTTGTGCCACCATTTCCATATGTCCTAATTCTTCCGCAGCAATATCTAAAAACAAGTCCTTTATTTCAGGGTCTTTAATTCTGAAACTTTGT
>CALDNB010000010.1 GCA_937914775.1 uncultured Clostridia bacterium | reverse complement strand
TTATGCTCTTTGCAGGGGACAGCATTATCTGCCTCGGTGTAGGTGCGGTATTTACGCTGTTTGCCATTATTCTTTCAAAAATTCCCCTTAAAATGTTTTTGAAATCAATAAGACCTCTTGTGCCGTTTCTGTTTCTTACAGCCTTTTTCAATCTGATATTTGTAAAAAGCGGAGATGTGATTTTCAAGTGGAAATTTATTGAAATCACCAACGAGGCGGTTAGCATAAGCGTGTTTATGTTTGTGAGAATTATTCTGCTCATTATGGGCAGTTCCCTGCTGACATACACCACCTCGCCCATTACCCTTACAGACGCCATAGAACGGCTTTTATCCCCATTGAAAAAGGTAAAACTGCCTGTTCACGAGCTGGCAATGATGATGACTATTGCTTTAAGGTTTATTCCTACTCTTATTGAAGAAACGGACAAAATTATGAAAGCCCAGTCGGCAAGAGGTGCGGACTTTGAAACAGGAAATCTTGTGAAAAGGGTGAAATCCTTAGTCCCCCTTTTGGTACCGCTGTTTATCAGTGCTTTCAGACGTGCCGACGAACTGGCAACTGCGATGGAGTGCCGTTGCTATCAGGGCGGTAAAAACAGAACACGTCTTCATCAGTTAAAAGTTACAAAAACTGACCTGTGGGCGTCACTTATAACACTGGTATTTATAATCGCAGTTGTATTATTAAATATAACTTTCGGGAAGGTAATATAATGAAAATCAAAGGAAATCTGGCTTTTGACGGCACTGCTTATCACGGTTGGCAAATACAGAACAATGGAGTAACTGTGCAGCAAAAAGTGCAAGAGGCACTAAGTAAAATAACAGGGGAGGACATATCTGTTGTAGGTTGCAGCAGAACGGACGCAGGTGTTCACGCCATAAATTACTGTATAAGTTTTGACAGCAACACTTCTGTCCCTCTTTCAAATCTTCCTCTGGCAGTAAATGCCTTTTTGCCACCCGACATAAGATTTTACAGTTTCGAAAATGCAACTGACGATTTTAATGCACGGTACAGTGCCAAGTCTAAAACCTACGTCTATAAAACTGTTTACGACAGAGTTTTAAGTCCTTTTATGAATAATCACGCATATCATTTTCCACATAAAATTAATGTTGATAACATAAAAAAAGCGTCACAGTATTTTTTAGGCACTCACGATTTTGCAGGGTTTATGGCAACAGGAGGAAGTCAGAAAACTACTGTGCGGACAGTTAATTCGCTTGAAATTTACGAGGCAGACGGCACCCTTAATTTTGAAATCAATGCAAATGCCTACCTTTATAATATGGTACGAATAATAAGCGGAACGCTTTTGTATGTAGGTTGCGGAAAAATAGAGGTAAATGACATTCCCCACATAATAGAAAGTACTGACAGAACAAAGGCGGGAATAACAGCGCCCCCGGAAGGGTTGTACTTAAAGGAGATTTTTTATGAATAAAAAGACTATGTTAATAGTATTAATAGCAGTAGCAGCAGTAATAGTTGCTTTGATATTTGCTTTTGGCGGAAAACAACAGGTAACTGATAAAATCTACGAAATTATTCCCGGTCAGCAAAACCATTATTTTTCTTCAAAAGGACAGTTGGAGGTTGTAAATCAGGAGGGAATAACACAGGTATCTTTGTCAGGTGAGCAGACTAAAATTGAAAATCCCTTTGCAAACCCTGTTTACAGACAAAACAAGAATTATAAACTTCTGTATGACCAGAGAGGAACAAACTTAACAGTATTTCGGGGAAATAAAAAGGAATATACTATTGAAACGGATTTGCCCATAATTACTGCAAAAACCAATGCAGTAGGCTATACTGCAGTTGCAACTCTGGAAACAGGCTACAAGGGAAAACTTGTAGTATATGACAATTCAGGTCTTGACGTTTACAAGTGGCAGATGGGAAACAGTTATGTGGTGGATATGGACATTTCTTCAGACTGCAAACGTCTTGCAGTAGCATCTGTGGTAACAACGGGAAAAACCACAGGTTGCCGGCTGGTAATGATTAACCTTGACAAAGCAGAAATAATTATGGACAGTACTTTGGAAAATACCCTGCCTATGTCAGTTAATTTCGTTAAAAACAACATAGCGGTTACTGTTACGGACAACGGAGTTTATGCCATAGACAGAGCAGGAAAAGACAAATGGAACTACAGATATGACGATAAAATTTTAGAAAGTTACAAACTTTGCGAGAACGGTGCAACCGTAATGAAGTTTGCAGGAGCAAGTAACAATAACATAATTGAAATGTATAACAATCACGGCAAAAAATGCGGTGAATACGTTTCAAACAACGAAATAATTGCAATGGATGCCAACGAAAAAACCGTTGCGGTAACAGACGGACATTATGTTACTGTTGCCAATTGGAAAGGGCAAAGCAAAGACTTTGTAAAACTGGAAAATGATATCCGCAAAATCGTGCTTTTAGACAAGGACACCGTTTGTGCTATTTGCGGAAGTATAGTAAGAGCAGTTAAATTTTAACGCGGCAGAGGCAAAAATTAACCTTTGAAAATCGAGGTTGGGATAGTTTCTGTCACCCTAGGAGGTAATTATGGCTGATATAATAATACTTTTAATTATAATTGTTGCTGCTATGACAGGGTACAAAAAAGGTCTTGTCCATTCGGTATTCAATTTCGGACATCATATAATTTCTTTAGTTGCGGCGATGCTGTTTTATCCGGTAGTTACCGACTGGTTGGCAACTACATCTCTGCAGCAAAAGATTTACGAACTTGTATCAGGAAAAATGGGCGGAGGTACAGATGTGTCGCAACTTCCGTCATTTATGCAGGAAGCAGTAAAGTCAGGAACACAGGCGGTAACTGATGCAACCTCAACAATGGTTACTCAGATTTTCCTTACAATAATTGCAGTACTGCTTGTATTTGTGGGAGTTAAAATTATTTTATGGGTAGCGTCCTTCTTTGTAAAATCAGTAACAAAACTTCCTGTAATAAAAACTTTTAACAAAATCGGCGGTTTCTTTTTCGGTGTTTTAAGCGGAATAGTTATTACATACGTTATACTTGCAATAGTGTCAATGTTCCCGGGAAGTGCGGTTTATAATTATGCAGAACTTGGTTCCCTTTCAAAAAGTATGCTTGATAACAATATGATTTTGAATTTAATCTTTTAGTGAGGTAGTATATGGAAAATAAGACTTTGGCGCAACTTCGTGAGGAAGCAAAAACTCTTGGAATAACCAATGTAACTAAATATAAGAAAGACGAACTGGCGTCCCTGATAGAGGAGGCAAAACCAAAGGAAGAGCCACAAAAACAACGTACCGAAACTGTTGAAGTTACGGGAATATTGCAGGTATGTGAGGACGGATTTGGCTTTTTAAGGGGAGAGAACTATCTTTCCTGCCCCGACGACGTGTATGTTGCCCCTGCACAGATAAGACGTTTCCGTTTAAAAACAGGGGATATGATAACGGGTATTGCCAGACTTCAGCGTGAAGGAGAAAAATTCCGTGCACTGCTTTATGTTAATACAGTAAATGGAGACAAGCCCGATTCGGCAATTAAAAGAACGCCCTTTGAAAACCTTGTTCCCGTTTATCCCGATAAACGCCTTCACCTTGAATATGACAGTAAAAACTTTGCAATGAGATTAATTGACGTTATTGCCCCTATCGGCAAAGGTCAGAGGGGTATTATTGTTTCGCCGCCCAAAGCAGGTAAAACAACACTTTTAAAGCAAATTGCAAAATCAATAGAACGAAATCACCCCGAAACAGAACTTATTGTGCTGCTGATTGATGAACGCCCCGAAGAAGTAACAGATATGAAAAGGAGCATCGAGGGGGAGGTTATATATTCTACCTTTGACGAAGAGCCTCTTCATCATATAAGGGTTGCTGAAATGGTGCTGGAACGTGCTATGCGCCTTGTGGAGCACAAAAAAGACGTGGTTATTCTGTTAGACAGTATTACACGCCTTGCCAGAGCGTATAATTTAACCGTTAATGCTTCGGGAAGAACACTGTCGGGCGGTCTTGACCCTGCGGCACTTCACAAGCCAAAAAAATTCTTCGGTGCTGCACGTAATATCGAAAACGGCGGCTCCCTTACAATTCTTGCTACAGCCCTTGTGGAAACAGGAAGCAGAATGGACGATGTAATTTTCGAGGAATTTAAAGGCACGGGTAATATGGAAATACACTTGGACAGACATCTGCAGGAAAAACGTATTTTCCCTGCCATAGATTTAAATAAATCAGGTACCCGTAAAGAAGAACTTATGCTTGAAAAAAATCAACTGGAGGCAATCTGGGCAATCAGAAAAGCAATGTATAACCAGTCTGCCGCCGACGTAACAGAAACTTTGCTTACATGGCTTGACAGCAGTAAAGACAATAACGAATTTATAGATAAAGTAAATAAATTTTTTAACAAATAGGAGAACAAAATGCGAAAAATATCTGTGTTTCTACTTATTATAATAGTACTGTTACAAATGCCTGTTTCTGCAAATGGCTATAACGTGCCCGTTTTAATGTACCACATGGTAGAGAAAGAAGAAATGGGACTTGCTCCGGGAGTGTCCGTTACCCCCGAGCGTTTAAGAGAACACCTGTCTGCTTTAAAAGAAAGCGGATATACAACTATAACCTTTACTGATTACTATAACTACATTACAACAGGAAAAAGGTTTCCAAGTAAGTCGGTGCTTATAACTTTTGACGACGGATATACCAACAACTATACCTACTTGTTTCCTATATTAAAGGAACTTGATATGAAGGCAACAATTTTTGTTGTGGCATCATCTGTAGGACAAACCCCCGGTGAGTATCCCCACTTCAGTTGGGAACAGGCACGGGAAATGGAGGAGAGCGGACTTGTGGATATACAGTCCCATACATATTCACACTGCGACCTTACGTCACTGACTCCTGAACAGGTGAGATACGAACTTCGAATGTCAAGGTACTTAATTGAAAAGAACTTAAACAAGAAGTGCCACTACCTTGCATACCCCTTTGGATTTTACAATGACACCGTATTAAAAATATCTCAGGAAGCAGGATACATTCTGACAACTCAGGTGTCAAATCATATAGCGGTAACATATTACGGAAATTTTGAGCCAATAAAAAGAATAACAGTTGACGGAGACTGGACTGTGCATCAACTGTTTCAAAAAATTAAATAAAAAAATACTTGCAAAAAAAACAGATTTGTAGTATAATAGTCGAGCGTGATATGACATACGATGATTTGGGAGGTTGCCGATGCAGAGATATCGGGTTTTTCCAAGGAGAATGTCCAGTTTATAAAGCCGGGCGCCAATCACGTCAAACTACGAAAATTATGGAAATTTTATGTATTTTTAAGTAGTTTATTTTGCCCAGTTGTGCCTACAGGGTGGCTGGGTTTAATTGTAAACCCACTCGATACGCCCGGGTGAGTGTAAGAAATTAAGGAGGAAAAAACAAAATGGCAGCAGTAAAAGAAAAAGTAAGAATCAGATTAAAGGCGTATGACCATGTTTTAATCGACCAGACAGCAGAGAAAATTGTAGAAGCAGCAAAGAGAACAGGTGCAAAGGTTGCAGGTCCTATCCCGCTACCTACTAAAAAGGAAGTTGTAACAATCCTACGTGCGGTTCACAAATACAAAGATTCTCGCGAACAGTTCGAGATGAGAACACACAAAAGATTGATTGACATCTTGTCACCTAACGCTAAAACAATGGATACTTTAACTCGCTTGGACTTACCTGCCGGTGTTGATATAGAGATGAAATTCTAATCTCTCAGACACTTGCGGGTTTTAGGTCATGTTTGCAGAAAAATTTTTAGTTCTGTAAACCAATAACCATATAGAAAGGAAGAAAGAAATGCAAAAAGGAATTCTTGCACAAAAACTTGGAATGACTCAGATTTTTGATGAAATCGGCAGAGTTGTTCCGGTAACAGTTGTATTGGCAGGGCCTAACGCTGTTGTTCAGAAGAAAACAGTTGAGAAAGACGGATACGACTCAGTACAGGTTGGTTTTATCGACCTTAAAGAAAAGAAAGCGAACAAACCTTCAAAAGGTCACTTCGCAAAAGCCGGTGTTACACCGAAGAAGTACGTAAAAGAATTAAGACTTGATGATGTATCAGGACTTAACGTTGGAGACGAAATCAAAGCCGACATCTTTGAAGCAGGCGAAAAAATTGACGTAGCCGGTATTACAAAAGGTAAAGGTTTTGCAGGTACCATCAAAAGATGGGGAACACACAGAGGTCCTATGACTCACGGTTCAGGTTACCACAGAGGTCCCGGTTCAATGGGTATGTGTTCTGACCCCGGTCGTGTATATAAAGGTAAGAGATTACCCGGACACATGGGTGTTGAAAGAGTAACAATTCAGAACTTAACAGTAGTTAAGGTTGATGCAGAGAAAAACATTATGCTTATAAAGGGCGGAGTACCCGGCCCCAAAGGCGGTCTTTTAATCATCAAAAATACAGTTAAAGGCCGTAAATAGTAGGAAGGAGGAAGTACAGTGCCAAAAACAACATTATTTAATATAAAAGGCGAGCAGGTTGGCGAAATCGAATTAAACGATATGATATTCGGCGCAGACATCAATGAAGTTGCAATGCACACATTGGTTGTTAACTACCTTGCAAACCAGAGACAAGGAACACAAAGCACAAAAACACGTACAGAAGTACGCGGCGGTGGTATTAAACCTTGGAGACAAAAAGGTACAGGCCGTGCGAGACAGGGTAGTATCAGAGCGCCACAATGGACAGGCGGCGGTGTTGCATTAGGTCCGAAACCAAGAAGTTACCGCTTCTCAGTAAACAAAAAACTTCGCAAAGTTGCGTTGTTCTCAGCATTATCATCAAAGTTGGCAGAAAACCAGTTGGTTGTTGTTGACAGTCTTGATATCGAAACAGCAAAAACAAAGAACTTTGCTGAAATCTTAAAAGCATTAAGTGTTGATAACGCTTTAATTATCAGCGCAGAAAAAATCGAAAACTTAGTAAGAAGTGCGGCAAACATTCCAAATGTTAAAACTGCAATCTCAACTTCATTCAGCGTTTATGACGTTTTGAAGTATGATAAGTTGGTACTAACTAAAGATGCCGTTGCAAAAATCGAGGAGGTGTATGCGTAATGAAAACAATGTACGATGTAATACGCAAACCTATAATCACAGAACAGACTATGGCTCTTATGGAAGAAAAGAAATACACATTTGAAGTAGCAAAAGATGCTAACAAAATCCAGATTAAACAAGCAATCGAAGAAATCTTCGGAGTAAAAGTTGCTTCAGTTAATACAGCAAATGTATTAGGTAAATATAAGAGAATGGGTGCTCACATCGGTAAACGCCCTGACTGGAAAAAAGCAGTAGTTACTTTAAAAGCAGACAGTAAAACAATAGAGTTCTTTGACGGAATGAACTAATAAAGGTCAAAGTAAATAAGTTAAAGGAGTGAAAACAGTGGCAATCAAAAAGTATAAACCGACTACCCCGTCAAGAAGATTTATGACGGTGTCAACATTTGAAGAAATAGATAAAGTTAAGCCGGAAAAATCTTTGCTTGCACCTAATAAGAAAACTGCCGGTAGAAACAGTTACGGCAGAATTACTGTTCGTCATCGCGGCGGCGGAGTTAAGCAAAAATACAGAATTATAGATTTCAAAAGAGATAAGGACAATATGTCAGCAACTGTTCTTTCAATCGAGTACGATCCGAACAGAACAGCAAACATCGCCCTTTTACAGTATGAAGACGGTGAAAAGAGATACATTTTAGCACCTCTTGGTCTTAAAAAAGGCGACAAAGTTATTTCAGGTAAC
>CALDNB010000009.1 GCA_937914775.1 uncultured Clostridia bacterium | reverse complement strand
ATCGGTCACATAGCACTTGTTGGCGACGACCCTGCACAGGCAATCAGAACAATAGGTCGTGACAGACTTGGAACATTGCACGTTCACGACGTTGACTATTTTACAGATTCCCACACTTTACCCTATTACGGAAAATTAAACTGGGCATCAATTTCTAAAGCACTTGGCGACATTAATTACACAGGCAACATTAACTTTGAGGCTGACAATTTCTTAAAGGATTTACCCGCAGATGAACAAGTATTTAAATCAGCAATAGGACTTATGTACTCTGTTGGTGAGCACATCGCTAAAAACACCGGATTATACAAATAGGAGTATTTTATGGATTTCAAAAATACATATTTAGGAATAGAATTTGGCTCAACAAGAATAAAATCAGTATTAATTGACAAAGATGCAAAAGTTCTGGCGCAGGGAAGCCATGTCTGGGAAAACAAATACATAGACGACGTGTGGACATACAGTAAAGAAGATATGATTAACGGAATGCAGCAAAGTTACAAAGACCTTGCGCAAAACGTCAAAAATAAATACGGTACAACTTTAACAACTGTAGGTGCAATTGGTATTTCTGCCATGATGCACGGATACATTGCCCTTGACAAAAACCTGGAATTTCTTACTCCTTTCCAGACCTGGAGAAATGTTTTTAACGAACCGGCATCAGAGGAATTATCGGCACTGTTCAATTTCAAAGTGCCGCAACGTTGGACTGTATCACAGTTTTATCAAGCAATACTAAACAAAAAAGAACATTTAAAAGATGTAGAACACATTTTCACATTAAGCACTTACATACACTTTCTTTTAACAGACAGTATGAGCGCAGGTCTGGGTGAGGCTTCAGGCATATTCCCAATAGATTTTAATACTCATAAATACAATGTAGAATTTCTTGATAAATTCAATAAATTATTGGCTGAAAAGGGCTTTAATAAGAAAGCACCTGATATATTCCCAAAAGAATATGAAGTGGGCGAATGTGCAGGAACATTAACAGAAAATGGTGCAAAACTGTTAGACCCGTCAGGCAATCTACAGCCAGGAATTCCATTATGTCCGCCCGAAGGTGACGCTGATACAGGTATGATTGCAACCAATACAATAAAGAACAATACTGGCAATGTTTCAGCAGGAACATCTGTGTTTACAATTCTTGTATTAGATAAAATACCGAAGAATTACTACAGAGAAATTGATATACTGTCAACTCCCGATGGCAAACCCTCCGCACTTGTTCAATGCAACAACTGTACTGCCGACATTGACGCCTGGGTAAATGTGTTTTACCAGTTCGCAAAATCAATTAATCCCGATATTACAATAGGAAATGTATATGAAAAATTGTTTGACTTTGCAGAGCAGGGTGATTTAGACTGCGGAGGACTTCTTTCTTACAATTACTATTCGGGCGAACTGATTACAAAAATGCAGACAGGGAAACCCTTATTTATAAGGGACACAGACAGCGTATTTAATTTGCAAAACTTTATGAGAATGAATTTAATGTCTGCTGTTGCAACAATGAAAATGGGTATGGATATTTTAAAAGATAAAGAAAACATTATCCCAAAAAATCTTTTGGGACACGGCGGATATTTCAAAAACAGTATCGGACAAAAAATAATGGCTGCAGCACTTAATGCCGAAATAACAACCCTTGAAACAGCATCAGAGGGCGGTGCATGGGGTATTGCACTGTTGGCAAAATACATGATTGACAAAGAAAACCGTACTTTAGAACAGTATTTAGATGAAATATTTAAAGACACCAAAATTTCAAAATACACACCGTCAAATGATGAAATTAACGGTTTTGAAAAATTTATGGAGAAATACAAAAAAGGTCTTGAAGTAGAAAAAACTGCAGATAAAATACTATAAGAAAAGAGGCTATAAAGCCTCTTTTTTTATAATCCTGTTTCTTTAAACCCATCGGGTGTTAAAACCATGACGCTTTTAAAACCGTTTGATTTTAACAATTCTACACCGTCGTCAAAACCAAAAGTTAAATAATTCATATCATGACAGTCAGAGCCTAAAATAACTCCTTTGCCCATATTTTTAAGTTCTTTAACAATAAAACTTGCAGGATAAGGTGTTTTTCTGTAACCCCTTGCCATTCCCCCTGTATTAATTTCAAATATATCAACCTTTTCGCCTATGGCGTGTAAAGCCTCCAAAGCATAGTTTTTATATTCTTTACTGTCTTCATCAAAAAACTTATAAAAATCTCTGTGTTTTGCACACAAATCATAGTGAGCAATAACGTCAATTTTTTCTTTCATACCTGTAACTGTTTCTGCAAAAAAATCATAAAAACGTTTTGCGAATAAAAGACCGTTCCCACCGAAATACTTGTCAATTGCATCTTTTACTTCTTGAGGACTTCTGTCAAAAGCAACAATATCCTCTCCCATAGGAAAATAATGAAGTGCACCAAGAACATAATCATAAGGTGACAAATCAATCATAGCACAAATTTCAAGTTCAATTCCCATATAAATATCAATAGTGCCTTTATACTTATCTTTAAGTTTTGGAATTACATCTCTGTATATTTCATTTCCTTCCAACCTGATATTATAAACATCAGAAAAATACATGGGACTGTGCTCGGAAAAACCAATAGTGTCAAAACCTAATTCTATTGCCTTTTTAACAATTTCTTCAGGCTGGTTTATTCCGTCGCTGCAGGTAGTATGTGTGTGAATATTTTGTAAATACTTCATACCCTCTTCTTCCTTTTAATAAAGAATAAAACTGTTGCTAAAAGCGGGAACAACACCGCTGCAAACATACCTATTTTCATTGAAATTTGTTCGTGAGTAAACCCGTACTGAGATGCAAAATTTAAAATCTTTTCGCTCTTAAGGGCTAAATCAGCAACAACGCCTACAACTTCAGGACCAACGGAAGCACCAAGGTCGCCACCCGCCGCCATTATTGCATACATAACCACTCCGCCGTTTGGCATATCATCAGCGGCAATTAATAACGTTCCAGGCCACAACATAGATACCGCAAAACCTGTCATAATACATGCCACAAGATTTATTACCCCGTTATTTGTTGTTGCCATTATAAAATAAAATATTGTTGAAAACACAGAAGACCATAACAAAACCTTTCTAATATTTTTACCGTATTTACCATACAGACTTCTGCCTAACCCTAGTGTTGCAGAAAATAGAGCAACACCCACAATATCACCTACAACTTTGGGTATCCCTGTAACCTTTTCTAAAAAACTGGAACTCCATTGCGCCATAGTAAGTTCGGATGCACCTGCAAAAAACATACACATAAAACACACAATAAGTTGTTTGCCAAATATTGACTTGCCACTGGAACTCTGTTCAGTTTTCAAAGCAGGAATTTCCGCTTTCATAAACATAACCGCCGCAGTAATCGGAACAAGAGTAAGAATTGCAATAAGCCATTGCCAGTTACTATACCCAACTACAGACAAAAACAATGTTGCAAAAGTCACTACTCCTACCACTCCCCAGGCATAAGCAGAATGAAGTTTACTCATTTCTCTTTCGGGGTATTCTGACGGAATTGAAGCAATAACAGGGCTTAATAACACTTCATTAAATCCTGCAGCAATGGAAAATATTGCAGTACTTATAATCATTCCGCCATATACGAAGTCCGGAAACAAAGTTGGCAAAACCGCAAAAAGCAAAAGCCCTGTTGTTGTAATTAATGGTGTAAACCTAACAACTTTGGCAATATTGAATTTGTGTGAGAAAAATGAAAACACTAAATCAATACCAAGTTGAGAACAGAAATTGATTACAATTAATAGACCAAGTTGAGAAAATGAAAGCCCATACAAGTTCCTAAATGTAAGAAATAATATAGGTGAAATATTACCCACTATTGACATTGTAACACCTGATATGTAACATGCTTTTTTTAGTAAATTGTAGTTTTTCATATAATCGCCCCAGAATCATAATAAGTAAAAATTCCTCGTAGAAACCTACGAGGAATTAGTGGTGATCCGTACGAGAATCGAACTCGTGTTTCCGCCGTGAAAGGGCGGTGTCTTAACCGCTTGACCAACGGGCCCAAAAATGGTAGCGGCAGTGAGACTTG
>CALDNB010000008.1 GCA_937914775.1 uncultured Clostridia bacterium | reverse complement strand
TTTTAACGTCAACAATGATACCTGCTTCACCGTGAGGTACTTTTAATGATGTGTCTCTTACTTCTCTTGCTTTTTCACCGAAGATTGCACGAAGTAATTTTTCTTCGCTTGTAAGTTCTGTTTCGCCTTTCGGTGTAACTTTACCTACTAAAATATCTCCGGGTCTTACTTCGGCACCCACTCTTACAATACCGAACTCGTCCAAATCACGAAGAGCATCTTCGCTTACATTGGGGATATCTCTTGTAATTTCTTCTGCGCCAAGTTTTGTGTCTCTTGCTTCACATTCGTATTTTTCAACGTGAATTGAAGTAAATGTATCTTCTTTAACTAACTTTTCATTAATAAGGATAGCATCCTCGTAGTTGTACCCTTCCCATGTAAGGAAGCCGATAAGGATGTTTCTGCCCAGAGCGATTTCACCGTTGTCTGTTGAAGGGCCGTCTGCAATAATATCTTCTTTTTCAACCTTTTCGCCAACTTCAACTATAGGTCTCTGGTTAATGCAGGTACCCTGGTTGGAACGGCAGAACTTCATTAATTTGTGTTTGTAAGTTTCACCGTCATCACCCGTAATAATAATTTCGTCAGCAGAAACTTTTGAAACAACACCGTTCGCTTTTGCAAGTACAACCGCACCTGAGTCTTTTGCGGCACGGTATTCCATACCTGTACCAACAATAGGTGAATCAGTTTTTAATAGCGGTACTGCCTGACGCTGCATGTTAGAACCCATAAGAGCACGGTTAGCGTCATCGTTTTCAAGGAACGGAATCATAGCAGTAGCAACTGATACAATCTGCTTTGGTGATACGTCCATAAAGTCAACGTCTTTAGAGTCAACTTCCATAATTTTATCTTTATATCTTGCAGTAACGTTTTTCTTTACAAATTTGTTGTTTTCGTCTAATGGCTCATTAGCCTGTGCAACAACATATCTGTCCTCTATATCTGCAGTCATATAAATTGTTTCGTCAGTAACACAGCCTGTTTCTTTGTCAACCTTTCTGTAAGGTGTTTCGATAAAGCCGTATTCATTGATACGTGCAAAAGTTGAAAGTGATGAAATAAGACCGATGTTAGGACCTTCAGGAGTTTCGATAGGACACATTCTTCCGTAGTGAGAATAGTGTACGTCTCGAACTTCGAATCCGGCACGATCTCTGGAAAGACCACCAGGACCTAAGGCTGATAAACGTCTCTTATGTGTTAATTCACCCAATGGGTTGTTCTGGTCCATGAACTGGGACAACTGAGAAGAACCGAAGAATTCTTTTACTGCTGCCTGAACAGGTTTGATGTTAATTAACGCCTGTGGAGACACATCTTCAGCATCGTGAGTTGTCATTCTTTCACGAACTACTCTTTCCA
>CALDNB010000007.1 GCA_937914775.1 uncultured Clostridia bacterium | reverse complement strand
GAACTGACCGTGACCGCCTGATTGTTTCTTGTGTTTACCTTCAACTTTAACCTTTTTGCGGATTGCTTCTCTGTACGGAACTTTAGGCTCTTTCAAATCAACGCCTACGCCGAATTTTGACTGCAATTTGCTTACAATTACGTCAAGGTGCATTTCGCCAACACCTGAAATAATCATTTCTTTTGTTTCTGTGTTGTTACCGATTTTTATTGTTAAATCTTCGTCACAAAGTTTCTGCAAACCTGAACTGATTTTTTCTTCGTCACCTTTTGCCTTTGGTACGATAGCCAGAGAAAGGTTAGCAACAGGGAAGTTAATGCCTTCTATTTCAATGTCGGAGCCAACAGCACAAAGTGTGTGTCCTGTTTTTGTTCCTGCAAGTTTTGCAACTGCACCGATATCACCTGCGGTAATTACAGGTGTTTCTGACTGTTTTTTACCAAATGTATAGTATAATTTACCGATTTTCTCATTTGCTTTAATTGAAGAGTTATATACAGTTGAATCTGCCTTGATTTCACCTGAGCAAACTTTGAAGTAAGAAAGTTTTCCAACAAATGGGTCTGCTACCGTCTTAAATACAAGGGCTGAGAAAGGCGCGTTCTTGTCATAGGCAATTTCGTCACCTGCTGTTGTAATTTCAGGCTGTGCATCGCTTGGTGCAGGTAAATATTTAAGAATTGAGTCAAGAAGTACACCAAGACCTCTGTTTGTAAGTGCGCTACCGCAAAGTACGGGAACTAATGTACCCTCTCTTACACCTGCTTTAACTGCTTTTTTAATTTCATCAACAGTAAATGTATCGCCCTCGAAAAATCTTTCCATTAATTCTTCGCTTGTTTCTACTGCAGACTCGATAATCATTTCACGGATAGGCTCAACTTCTGCCATCATTGAAGCAGGAATTTCTTCTTCTCTAAGCGGACCGTCCTGGAAGTATTTTGCTTTCATACTTACCACGTCAACAAATCCAAGCATTTTATAATTTTCAATAATGGGCACCTGGAAAGGTGCAACAGTTTTTCCGAACTTGTCTCTTAACTGTTCCATAACCTTGTGGAAATCAGCGTGTTCATCGTCCATTTTGTTGATGAACATAATTTTAGGTATGTTTCTCTCAACACAATAATCCCATGATTTTTCTGCGCCAACAGTAACACCTGATTTACCACTAAGTACGATTACTGCAGAGTCAATAACTCTTACAGACTGAACAATCTCACCTACAAAATCAAAAAATCCGGGAGTATCTATAATGTTAATTTTTGTATCATTATATTCAAAAGAAGCAATTGCTGAGTTAATGGAAATTTTACGTTTGATTTCCTCAGGGTCAAAGTCTGTAACGGTTGTACCGTCTGCAACTTTACCAAATCTGTCAGAAACACCCGCAAATTTGAAAATTGCTTCTGCAAGAGAAGTCTTACCTGATCCGCCGTGTCCTAAAATACCAACATTTCTAATGTCGTCAATTCCAAATTGTCTCATAAACTATTGTCCTCCTGTTCTTGTGCAAAAAACACACTATCTACTTAATATTATTTCATATTTTAAGCAAAATTCATAGTAATTTTTATCAAAAAACTTAACAAAGTTACAATGTTTTTATAGTAAATTTGCACAAAGGATTTTTTGCAACAAAAGTCGGCATAAAAAAACGACGGTAAAACCGTCGTTTCTCATTATTAATAATTTGCGGTCTGCACTTTTTTTACAGCCCTTTATCTTTCTGTAATAGAAGTGTATTGTACTTTTTTTGCAACACTCTTGTATGCAGGTCTTATAATCTTTCCGCCGTACGTTATCTCTTCAATGTGATGAGCACACCAGCCCACAATTCTCGCCATTGCAAAAAGCGGAGTGTATAAGTCCTCAGATATGTTAAGCATAGAATATACAAAACCACTGTACAAATCCACGTTTGCACATATTGGTCTTGTAACACCTTTGTACTGGCAGAACAGTCCTGGGGACAGTTCTTCAACAAGATTATACAATTCAAATTCCGCCATTGCATTCTTTTCAAGAGCAAGGCGTTTTGCATTTCTTTTAAGCAGTACTGCCCTAGGATCAGAAATTGTATATACTGCGTGTCCCATACCGTAAATAAGACCTGACTTGTCAAAGGCTTCTTTCTTTAGAATTTTCATAAGATATGCTGACACTTCTTCTTTATCTGTCCAGTCTTTTAGAGTCTGATAAGTCAGAGGTGTGATTTGCTTTTGTTTATTGAGCAGAGTACCATCTAAGTCTGCGAAAAAGATTTTTGTGTTCATACTATTTTGGTTTAATGATGATTTTATGTCGCTTAATATGGATTCCGGAATAAACAATTTTCCATATCCTACAGCTAAATCAAGTTTTGGTTTCACTGTGCCGTGGAAATCAGAACCACCGGAAATTAACAAATCATATTTGGAAGCAAATTTACGCATCTGGGTTTCTTCACCCTGAGTATAAGTGCTGTAAACAGCTTCGATACCTGCCAAACCGGAGTCTTTCAATTCTTTAATTAATCCTTCTAAAACACGGTCGCTCATACGGTAAAGTGTAGGATGTGCCAGAAACGCCAATCCGCCTACTTCATTGATTAAACCAACTGCCTGCATAGGAGTGATTTTTTCTCTTGGTATAAAATGTTTGCAATGGTCACCGATATAGCGTTCAAAGGCTTCTTTCATAGATGTAGTATATCCATGATTTAATAGATATTTTGCATAGTGGCTACGGGTAATGACAGCATCGGGATTCTCTTCCAATAATTTTTCATAAGTGATATCAATTCCGTCTGATGCAAGGCTTGCACACATTTTCTGATTTCTAAGTATTCTGGAGTCTACAAATTCCTGAATTTTTTCTTTAAAAGCAAAAGAGTTATAATCAATATAAAGACCCAAAATATGAATGTCTTTTCCCATGTATTCTGTAGAAAATTCAATTCCGGGTATGACTTCTAAGGGAAGTCCTACGATTTCTCCATTTGCAATAGCATTATTATGTTTATTTGCCGCTTCCAAAGCTTCACCGATACCTTCTGTAGTATCATGGTCAGTAAGAGCGAAAGCGGAGAGTCCTTTTTCTATGGCATAGTTTACCAGTTCAGTGGGAGTTAGAGTGCCATCTGATTTTGTGGAATGTACATGTAAATCAATTATATTCATAATAAATTCCTTTATAGATATTTTAAATGAGGGAAAGGTTTCTACATATCCAACTTGTACGCATCTGTGAGACATTGTATGTGAGGAACGAACAAAACTGTTTATAGTTTTTGTACGTTAATCACATACAATGTAACGAACAGTCAGCGAACAAGGGATATATAGAACCTTTCCCTCTTGAAAAAACTTAGTTGTCTTCTTCTGTCTGAGTATATACGGTACGCTTTCTTGCCATTTCATCATTTGCAAGGTATTCATCGTAAGTTGTGATCTTATCAATCATAGAACCATTAGGAAGAATTTCTATAATACGGTTTGCAGTTGTCTGAACAAACTGGTGATCGTGACAAGAGAAGAGTTCTACACCAGGGAATTTAATCAGACCATTGTTTAATGCGGTAATAGATTCCATGTCTAAGTGGTTAGTAGGCTCATCTAAAATAAGACAGTTAGCACCGCTGATCATCATTTTGGAAAGTAAGCAGCGTA
>CALDNB010000006.1 GCA_937914775.1 uncultured Clostridia bacterium | reverse complement strand
AGAATTTTATTTTGGGGCAAAAAATATTCTGCGAGAATCAAAAAATGTTCTGGTAGAATTGTTATCTACAGGCGAAATTGGCAGAATTGACGAAATCAAGTGATGCTAAAATGATGATGTAGCAGACGGAACGCTTGCAAACGGATGCGGCCGTATACGAAATTGATGCTCATTTCAGGCATAATTATTTGAATCACAAGACCATGCACCGTGAAAAATTTTCAAACGAAATTACAATTGATGCTCAAAAAAGTGAAGATTGCCGCTCTCGAATTTTGACAATAAAAAATGGCTCAAACCCAGTGTTTGAGCCAAATATATTGGCAGGGGTAGAAGGACTCGAACCCTCAAGAACGGTTTTGGAGACCGGTATGTTACCATTACATTATACCCCTATTTGCGACCTTTACATTATACAATAAAGGCCCGGTTATGTCAAGACTTTTTAAGAAAATTGTAAATTTGTTTGTTGTTCTTAATAATTATCAAAAGCGGCATACCAATAAGATAGCAAGATACAAACTGACCTGCAGTAACAGTCAACATATTTACATACCATAGACCGCCATACATAGCAGTTAAATAACCGCCGACAATAAGGCCGTTTAACAAAACAGGCGGCAGCGGAACAAGCCATTTATTATTTTTAATTTTATAAGAACAATACGCCGCCAAAAGCGTTGTAAGACTGCCAAAAATAATATCAATAAAACTTCCAGTCACAAGATTAGCAACAAAACAGCCTACAAACACGCCCCAAATTGCAACGGGAGTAATAGCAGGTAACACGGTTAGCGCTTCGGACAATCTGACTTGAACAGGTCCATAACATATTGGTGCGCAAACAATTGAAACTACAGCGTAGATTGCAGCAATTACTGCACCGTATAATGTGTTTCTAAGTTTCATAATAACCACCTAATTATATTTTAGTTCTATAAGTTGAGCCAAATCCTGTGCATGTTTAGTAATAAATTCAAGGTCTTCTCCCTCTATTGCAACTTCAAGATTGCTTTCATCGTCAACAAAGATAACGGCTTTCCCGTTACCATTAAAATCTTCGTTAAGTTGTCTTAATTCTGCTACAATAAGCGTATCTTCCTTGTATGCATTTAAATTTTCAGGTTTCACCTTTGCTTTAACAGAGATATGAGGCAAAACATTTGCCGACGAAGCAAGAGACGACATATATTTGCCACAGTTTTTATAAATGCAAAGCAACTTGAGTGCAGTAATAAGGCCATCGCTTACAGCACTGTGCTCAGGAAAAACAATATAACCCGACTGTTCACCGCCAATTGAATAATTATTAGAAACAATCTCATCTGCAATACTTTCGTGATCTGCAACAGTTTCTAGAACAGTAATCTCATTATCAGATGCAGAATTAACAAGCCCCACATTACTGTTTGTTGTAAGCAAAATGGTATCGTCGTTTAACTGATTCTTGTTTTTCATATCAATAGCACAAATTGCTATAATGTTATCACCGTCAATAACATTTCCTTTTTCGTCAACAAAAATAACCTTATCGCCGTTTCCGTTAAACGCTACACCCACATCTGCGCCTGATTCCACAACAAATTTCTGTAAAGCCTCTGTGTTAGTTGTTCCGCAGTCAAGATTAATATTTTTGCCGTCTGGAGTGTTATTGATTACAAAAACAGTTGCACCTAAATCTTCAAAAATGTCAGGTCCGATTATAGAATTAACGCCATTAGCACAGTCAACGGCAATCTTAATCCCTTTTAAATCTGAGTTAACTGTAGATTTTACAAAACTTATATAATCAAATATACTGTCATTTTTTCTTGTTACTGTTCCAATATTATCGCTGACAACCAATGGAACTGCTTTTTCAATATCAATATTGCCATTATAAAAACTGCCGTCTTTGTTGAAAACTACAAAACCGTTATAATTATAAAGACCGTCTGAATCGCAGATGGAAATACCCGCATCAGCCTCATAAAGTTTTGTCAAATAAGACATTGCAGGGGTAGGCACAATACCCAAAAGTACGACATCTGCACCTGCGCTCAGCAATCCTGAAGTTAAGGCACATTCATACATATCACCGGACATACGGGGATCTCTGCCAATTATTACTTTGGGTTTTTCCAAAGAAGGCAACAGCGATACAAGAACCCTGCCCAGTTCAAAAGCATCCATTGGAGTAAGTTCTTTATTCATAATACCTCTTAATGTTGTCATACGGTAACACCTCAAATCTCATTAGTCATTTCAATAGGTTTCCACCTGCCGGAATAATAAATATATACTACAAATAATGCTTCTATAATCCACGAAGCCACCCAGCCCATATATGCACCGTTCATTCCATATCCGCTTTTTATAAAATAAATACTTGCTAAAACCCTGCTTACAGAACCGATAATAGTAGAAAAAAGCAGACAAGCGGGGGCATTAACACCCCTGAAGAACGAATGAAACAAGTTGTTAATTACGTTAAACACAATAAAGGGTAAAAAACCAACAGAAAAGGTAACAGCGTAATTCAACGCTTCACCGGAACTTCCCTTTGTAAAAAACAACATACATGTATGTTTTGCACCAAATACACAAACAAGAAGAAACGGTGCTATAAACATTAAACCCTGAAAAAAGCCAACATATACGCCTTTTTTGACTTTAGAATATTTCTTAGCACCCATACATTGTGCAGCGTAATTACTTAGTGTTTTAGCAGAATTCTGATAAACAGAAGCGATTATATTATATATTCTTGTTACAACAGTATATGCCGCAGTTGCAGAACTACCGATAGCGTTAATAAATGGAGAAATTATAAGGGGTGCAATATACATAATCAGTTGCTGCATCATTGCAGAGCCCGAATATGAAAATGATTCCTTAATAACACCAAAACAAAGTTTTGCTTTATCTTTATCTACATCTAATTCTTTAAAAATCCTTTTAAACTCAAAAATATACATCACGGTTACAACAACACTTGCTAAAACTGTAGATAAAGCAAGTCCCATTACACCCAAATCAAAAACCGCAACCGAAACAATGTTGCCTGAAATCGTAAGCACAGTTGACAAAACCGACATATATAACGGGAATTTTCCTATACCGAAAGCATTAATCATAGCAACACTGACCTGACCGAATATGATAAAGAAAAAGCCTATCATATATACCGAAAAATACTTAAACACATCATTTCTGATGGCATTTTCAATATTGAGTAAATTAAATAACTGATTATTAAATATAAGCATTATAACACCGACGGTTACCGTAACTACAAACAAAGTAAAGTACATAGTGATAATGCTTTCTTTAATTTTATAATACTGCTTTGCGCCAAACAAATTTGCAACATAAACGGAAAAACCAACGCAAAATCCCCAGAAAAGTGAGGAAACAGCGTCAAGCAAAGGCGCAGTTGCACCAACAGCCGCAAGACCTGCCTCGCCTATTAACTTACCTGCGATTATAGTATTTATAATTGAATAAGCCTGTGACAGAAGTCCTGATAAAGCCATTGGGATAGCAAACCATATAAAAGTTTTATAAATGTTTCCCGTTGTTAAGTCCTTCATTTATTTGCCTCCAAATCAGATTTTAATTTTAAATACAACTTTCTGACATTTACTGCTGACCCCATTTGCAAGACCCGGCTCGTGCAAGTCATTAGGATACAAAACCATAAAATCGCCGGCTTTAAGCAGAAGTTTTACAGTTTCGCAGTTATACAAAGTACAATCTTTACCATCTTTGACTTCATAAATACCTGTATGAGCAGTCATAGGTGCATAACCTATTAATTCCTCACCGCCTATTACCAGTTGAATGTCAATATATTCTTTATGTGCTTCTGCAACATTTTTAACAGGCTTTGTGTCATATTCCTGCACCATAAAAAACAAGTTATCGCCGTCAATAAAATATTTACCCAGATCCATCTTAGTAAAATCAGATTTTAAAATAAACTTAAGCACGTCATAAATTTTTTCTGTACCTTTATAGTTTTCAATGTTTTTAATGTTATCAATAATCATATATAAACCCTTCTTTCTGTAAAATTATAACATAAATATAAAATATTTTCAAGTTATAGTCAATATAATATACAGGTGATAAAAATGTGTAAATTCAGCGAATTAAAAAACAAAGAAGTTATAAACGTATCAACGGGGGAGAGGCTCGGCTTTGTGTGCGACATGGAATTTGACACAGAAACAGGAAAGGTAAATTCTATAGTACTTCCTCCCTCAAAAAGCAAATTGTTTTCTTTTAACAAAGAAAACGAAACAGTAATCTTGTGGAACGACATTAAAAAAATAGGAAGTGACATAATAATAGTAAATTAAAAAAATCGGGAGAATTCTCCCGACTTTTTAATTCTTTAAACTGTTAATAGGTGCAGGAATTCTGCCTCCTCTTTTAACAAATTCATCACTTTTATATCTGCTAAGCGGCATTACGTAGGCATGTCCCAAAAGACCGCCAAAATCTACTCTGTCGCCAACTTTTGAACCTGGCGCAGGAATAACACGTACTGCAGTAGTTTTAGTGTTAATCATACCGATAGCCGCTTCATCTGCAATAATTGCCGCAATTGTTTCTGCGCTTGTGTCTCCGGGTACTGCAAACATATCAAGACCAACTGAACAAACGCAAGTCATAGCCTCAAGTTTGTCTAAAGATAAAGCACCTATGTTTACTGCATCAATCATACCTGCATCTTCTGAAACGGGGATAAATGCACCGCTTAAACCGCCTACGTGAGAAGATGCCATAACTCCGCCTTTTTTTACTGCATCATTCAAAAGTGCAAGAGCCGCAGTAGTGCCGTGAGTACCGCATTTTTCGATACCCATTTCCTCTAAAATATATGCAACACTGTCTCCTATAGCAGGAGTAGGTGCCAAAGACAAGTCAACAATACCAAATGGAACATCAAGCCTTGTAGATGCTTCTTTTGCAACCAACTGCCCCATTCTTGTAATCTTATAGGCAGTTCTTTTAATTGTATCTGCTACTACGCTGAAATCTTCGCCTTTTACTTTTTCAAGGGCTTTTTTAACAACTCCGGGGCCTGATACACCTACATTAATTACTGTTTCAGACTCACCGACACCGTGAAAAGCACCTGCCATAAAGGGGTTGTCCTCAACAGCGTTAGAAAAAACAACTAATTTTGCGCAACCAAAACCTGCTCTGTCCTTTGTATATTCTGCAGTTTGTTTGATGATTTTTCCCATTTCATAAACTGCATCCATATTAATACCTGCTCTTGTAGAAGCAACATTTACGGAAGAACAAACTTTCTCTGTTGTTGCAAGGGCCTCAGGAATTGAGTTAATTAAAATCCTGTCACCCTTTGTATAACCTTTGTGAACAAGGGCGGAAAAACCGCCTACAAAATTTACTCCTGTTGCATCTGCTGCTTTATCAAGACATTTTGCAATTTTTACGTAACTGTCTGTATTACAACTTTCACCGATTGATGAAATCGGAGTAACTGAAATACGCTTATTTATAATAGGAATACCGTATTCGTGCTCAATATCTTCACCTGTTTTTACAAGATTTTGAGCCTTTTTTGTAATCTTGTCATAAATCTTATCACAAACTCTGTCAATATCCTCTCCGCAACAATCACGCAAAGAGATACCCATAGTTATTGTTCTTATATCAAGATTTTCTTCATTAATCATTTTTATTGTTTCTAAAATCTTGCGTGAATTAATCAAAACAATCTCCCCTTATATCTCCTGCATAGATTTAAAAATATCCTCGTGTTGTGTTTTAATATCAACGCCAAGTTCTTTTCCTGTATCACTAAGAATGTCTACAAGTTTTGAAAAAGGGATACTTGATTTTGAAATATCCACCAACATAATCATAGTAAATATGCTTTGCATAATCGTTTGTGTAATATCTAAAATATTTACATTGTACTCAGCCAAAACTGCAGTGACTTTTGCAATAATACCAACCTTGTCACTACCTAAAACAGTAACTACTGCTCTCACAGTAACACCCCTAACCTTTTTTATTTATCACGTTGTAAATAATAATTCCCGCTGCAACAGATGCATTTAAGGAATTAATTTTACCTTTCATAGGAATACTTATCAAGAAGTCGCACTTTTCTGCAACAATCCTTGAAACGCCCTTGCCTTCGCTACCAATTACTATACCAACTCCGCCGCTGTAATCAGCCTCATCATAACCCATAGTAGCGTCCTGATGAGTTGCATAAAACCATATTCCCTCTTTTTTCAGTTTTTCAATGGTTGAAGCAATATTAGACACTTTGGCAACTCGCATATACTCTACTGCACCTGCAGAAGTTTTTGCAACTGTGGAGTTAAGACCTACGCTGTGTCTTTTGGGAATAATAATTCCATGAACCCCTGCACCCTCGGCACTTCTCATAATAGAGCCTAAGTTATGCGGGTCTTCAATTTCGTCCAAAACAACGATAAAGGGACTTTCCCCTTTGCTTTTTGCAAACTCTAAAATTTCCTCAACAGAATAATATCTGTGAGCAGAAACATAAGCAATCACCCCTTGGTGATTGCCTGTTTCAGATAATTCATCTAATTTTTTTCTGTCTGCCTTAACGGTTGGTATGCCTTTATCTTTCGCCATACCAAGTATTTTTTTAATACTTCCGTCAACGCCTGAAAACAGAATTTTATCAATATCTCTGTCTGCCTTAAGTGCTTCCGTTATAGGGTTTCTGCCCTCTAATATATCACTCATGGTTAAAGAATTTGTCGTGGATTGCTTTTACTGCTTTTTCTGCATCTGCTTTATTAATAATAACAGAAACTTTAATTTCTGATGTAGAAATCATCATAATATTAATCTGAGCATTATATAATGCTTCAAACATTTTAGCAGCAACGCCGGGGTTACTTACCATACCTGCACCAACTATTGAAACTTTGGATACTTCTTTTTCGCAATCAATCTTCTGTGCACCCACCAATTCAAGGTTTTCCTCTAACAGTTCTATTGCTGAATCCAACTGGTTAAGCGGAACAGAGAAAGTAATATCTTTACTGTTTTCTCTGCCTACTGATTGTAAAATCATATCAACATTAATATTACCTTTTGCCAATAAAGAAAATACTCTGAATGCTTTTCCGGGAGTGTTTTCTACTCCTACCAAAGAAACAGTTGCCACATCATTATCACGGGTTACCCCTCTAACTAACATTTTTTCCACGTTTTTTACCTCCTTAACTATAGTGCCGGGCACTCTTTCAAAACTAGATTTAACTTCAAGTTTAACATCATATTTTAAAGCAAGTTCAACTGAACGGTTGTGTAATACGTTTGCACCAAGACTTGCAAGTTCAAGCATTTCATCATAAGATATATCATCTAATTTCTGAGCGTCTTTTACAATTCTCGGGTCAGCAGTATAAACACCGTCAACATCTGTGTAGATTTCGCATTTGTCTGCATGTAATGCGGCAGCCAAAGCAACTGCAGAAGTATCACTTCCGCCTCTTCCCAATGTTGTTATATCATCGTATTTGTTAATACCCTGGAAACCTGCTACAATTACTATTCTGTTTGAATCAAGTTCCTTTTTAATTCTTTCAGTATTTATTGTCTTAATTCTTGCCATACCGTAAACACTGTTGGTGGTAACTCCTGCCTGCCAACCTGTAAGGGATACTACAGGACAACCGATTTTTTCGATAGCCATAGCAAGTAAAGCCATGGAAATCTGTTCGCCCGCTGACAACAAAACATCCATCTCACGTTTAGACGGTTTTTTGTTGATTTCAGCCGCTTTTTCAAGAAAATCATCTGTTGTATCACCTTGTGCGGAAACAACAACCACAACATTATTGCCCTTTTTGTATTCATCGGTTACAATTCGAGCAACATTGTTTACTCTTTCGGCATTAGCTACAGAGCTACCGCCAAATTTCTTAACTATTAAACCCACTGTAATTCCTCCTTTATATATTAACTGTTGCGCCGTTATGGTCTATTTCAACAATTTTTATACTCCAATTATTCATATGCTTATTTAAAAAATCTTGTGCTTCACTGTAAAACTTATTTTCAATACTGCTGTCAATAACAGACACTATGGTAGGTCCTGAGCCGCTGATATATGTCCCATAAGCCCCATTGTCTTTGCCGAATTTAAATATTCTGTTTACACCGCCGATAAGACATTTTCGGAAAGGCTGATGCATTCTGTCCTGAAGGGCAGTTCCAAGTAAATCATATCTTCCCGAC
>CALDNB010000005.1 GCA_937914775.1 uncultured Clostridia bacterium | reverse complement strand
AGAAGCAGAGGATTGCGATTGCTGCAGTTCTTGCCATGGAGCCTGAGTGTATCATTCTTGATGAGCCAACTGCGATGCTTGACCCAAAGGGCAGACGTGAGGTTTTGAAAACCGTCAGAAGCCTTAATAAAACCAAGGGTATGACGGTGGTTTTAATAACCCACAATATGGACGAGGCGGTACTTGCCGACAGAGTAATAGTAATGGATAACGGACATATTGAAATGGACGGTACTCCAAAAGACATTTTTGCACAGGTGGAAAGAATAAAGGAACTTGGACTTGACGTTCCTCAGGTTACGGAACTAATGTTTTCGCTAAAACAGGCGGGATTAAATGTTCCCTCTAATGTTTTAACAATAGAAGAGGCGGAAGCAGTCCTTAAAGGACTTGTAAACAAAGGTGCGGAAAATGAAATTTCTGTTCACACTCATTCTGAGGAAACTCCTGCAATAGAAGTGGATAATATAAGCCATGACTATTCTGTGGGCGGACCTTACGAGAAAAAGGCACTTACCGATATTACAATGTATATTCCCAAAGGTAAGATAATTGGAATTATAGGGCACACGGGAAGCGGAAAATCGACACTTGTTCAGCATTTTAACGGTCTTTTAAAACCGTCAAAGGGAACTGTTAAGGTTGACGGAACTGACATAGCAGACAAAAAGACCAGTATGAAGGAGATACGTTCAAAAGTCGGAGTGGTATTCCAGTATCCTGAGCACCAGTTGTTTGAAGAAACAGTAAAAGAAGATATTGCTTTCGGGCCTAAAAATTTAGGACTTCCGAAAGAGGAAATAGAAAGACGAGTTGTTGAGGCGGCAAACAGCGTAGGCATTTCTGAGAAAAAATACGAAAAGTCTCCTTTTGACTTGTCAGGCGGACAAAAACGAAGAGTTGCAATAGCAGGGGTACTTGCTATGGAGCCTGACGTTCTTATCTTAGACGAGCCCACAGCAGGTCTTGACCCTAAAGGCAGACGTGACATACTTGCCCTTATAAAAAAGATGCACAAAGAAAAGGGCATTACAATAATTATTGTATCTCACGGTATGGAGGACATAGCAAACACAGTTGATTTGCTTTATGTGTTAAACGAGGGCACAATTGCTATGCATGGAACACCAATGGAAGTGTATTCAAGATATGATGAACTTGAAAAAATCGGCTTGTCAGCACCACAGGTAACAAAACTTATTTATGAAACCTGCGGACAGTATGTATGTACGGTAGAGGAAGCCACAAAAGCAGTACTTTCAAATCTTAAGGACGGAGTTTTGGCAAAATGATTAGAGATATTACATTGGGACAGTATTTTCCCGGCAATAGTTTCTTATATAAAATAGACGCAAGAGTAAAAATACTTTTAACCCTTGTTTATCTTGTGCTGATATTTGCCGTAAACAATTACTGGGGTTACGGTGCAATAATTGTGCTATTGTTTTTGGCAATCAAATCGAGCAAAATACCCTTTAAATATATATTAAAGGGCATCAAACCCATTATGATATTTATTGTATTTACTGCCGTTTTAAACCTTTTTATGACAAACGGAGAGGTTTTGTGGCAGTGGGGAGTACTTAAAATCACAAAACAGGGTATAAACTATTCGATATTTATGATTTTAAGAATTGTGCTTTTAATGATGGGTACTTCTATGCTAACTTATACCACACCCCCAATTACT
>CALDNB010000004.1 GCA_937914775.1 uncultured Clostridia bacterium | reverse complement strand
ACGTGAGTAACTGCGCCTATAAATTTACCGTTTTGTATTATGGGAGAGCCGCTCACCACTGTTGTCAATAGGGGACAACATATTTATTTCACCTCAAAGGAGAATATATGTGCCTGTGCACTTCCGTATGTTGTCCAAAGAGATTCCGAAAAATATGTTCCAAGCGGTATGAGTCTGACAGCCTTTGTGTCGGCATTTATTTTGCTTCTTATCATACGCTGATGGTTTTCGTGTGTTTCATATACTGTTACCCAATCGCCATTTTCATTAAGCACTTCTATTTTAAAGGATTTTAACATACATTTAGGGAACCCAAAGGACGTGTAATTATAATCAAGTCGTCTGAAAAGGGTTGTAGAAATATTTAATGCGTCGGGGTTGCCCTCTGTGTATTCACGGTCAAGGTCACTGTCGACTATTAGTCTGAATTCATCAATATGAGTCTTTTCTTTAAATGTATACGTTACAGCACGGTTAACCATACCCCAATAACCGTTATCATTACCCCAGATTTTTCTGTCTGTGCCGTTAATAAGATTTGATGCATCACCCCAAACAGCCGATAAGGTTTCATTTGTGCAAAGAGGTGATATTTTACGTTTGAAATGAGGCAGGAAGCAATCATCATCCATGAGAATATCCTGTAATTCATTTATCCTTTGCTTTCCGAGTTCGCGAACTGTCAATCCGTATTTTACTGCAAGTGCTGCTGCTGTGCCTGCTGCTTGCCCTACAACTGCACAGGTTCCCATAACACGAACGGTAGCAAAACCTATATGAGATGCACTGATATTTCGTCCTGCAAACATAAGGTTTTCAATATTTTTTGAATAGAGAGAACGAAGAGGAATTCCGTAAGGTTCAGTAAGTCTTCTTTTCTGAAGATGACCTTCTCCTTTGCCGTCCATTGCAAAGCCACCCGGCAGATGATTGTCTATCTGCCAACCGCCGTAAGCTACCTCATCATCAAATCTTGCAGCATTTTCAACATCATTCTGAGTCAGAATATAATCACCTACATATCTGCGGCTTTCACGTTTTCCGGGCAAAAATCCTATAAAGTCAAGTTCCCAATTGTCGGCACCGTGATCGCCATAATTTTTCATATGATCCCACACGCCAAAGGCGATTTTTAAAAGTTCGTCACGTATTTCTTCGGTGTCATGAATAGAGTCTGCCTCTCCACCCAATTCAATCCAGTAAAAATTGGTGTTTATCTTGTTAAGACAATCGTGGGGTTTGAATTTCATATCCTCGTCTGTCTTGAATTTGTATGCCCAGTCAGGTGCAATAAATTCGCAATGATGATCTGTTTCATGTGCCTGAATCATCAAACTCATACCCATAGTTTTTTTATCGGCTTTTTCCAGGCCGAATTCTTCGTTGAATTTATCCTTTTCTTCGCGTCCTACCATATATTCTGCATCACAAAGTCCGGCAAGAATACTGTCACCCGAGCAATCTATAAATATTTCTGCATTTACTTTCTGCCATGTATATGTAGTGAGCTGAAATCCGGTGATGCTTTCTATTTTGTTGTTATTACAAACAGCATCACAGCAGGCGCAATTAAGTAAAAGTTCAATATTCTCCTCTGCCTTTACTTTTTCGTAAAGTATAGAGTCCCAAATTGAGAAATTTCTTGTGGGATTACGATACATATTTTCAAGCAATATTTCTTCCATAATCCCTGTTTCCTGCAAATTTCGCACACGACTGCCTGCTCCTGATACCCACATTCTGATTTCACTTGATGCATTACCTCCGAGCATCGGTCTGTCTTGCATTAAAACTACTCTTGCTCCTGTGCGTGCAGCAGAAATTGCTGCACAAATACCCGCAAGTCCTCCTCCGATTACGCATACATCTGTCTTTCTGCATTTTTTCAAAAGTTCTCCCATTACTATCACTTCTCCTCTTGACAAGTTTATTTATATTCCGTATACTTATATTATCGCATCACATTTTAAAAATATATATGTATTTTGTGATAGAATATTTTCGATTTGTGATATACGGAGGATGTCTTATGTCTTTATCAGAACAATATATCAAAACACACAAAACAAAAGGTTTATATCTGAATGAGTGCAGTAAACAGGGATACACTTCTTTTTATAACCGTTGCGATTGGACGGACTATATTATAGAAAAAAATCTTATATATTCACACAGAACAAACAAGTATACGAAGAAAACCTTTACTGAAGGTTTACACGTACATGATTATTATGAACTTATTATTTACATAGACGGAAACATAAATTATATAACAGATAATTATGTAGTAAAGCCTAAACCGTATTCTGTCATGTGGTTTCTTCCCGGCCAAATGCATACAGCAACACTAGTGTCCGATTCGGAATATGAAAGATATGTTTTTTATTTTTCAAAGGATTTTTTTGTTTTAAATAATACATTTATTCCAATATTGGATTTTATAAACCAACAAAATTCAAATATGTTTTTCCCTGATTTTGCACATACCAAGGAAATAAAAAATATTTTAAGAAAAATTGATGATAAGCTTAATTCAGATGACCTCTGCAGCGGACTTTTGGCAAAAGCCGCCATTATTGAGTTATTTGGTATTTTCAACAGTGCTGATATGACTGTTAAAAAACACATTATATCGACAGACTTTTGTATGGAAATAAAAAACTATATCGACACCGAGTATGCTTCAATTTCTACATCGGCAGATATTGCCCAAAAATTCCACTATAGCAGAGAACATATTTCCAGAAAATTTAAAGATACCTTCAACATACCTGTTTCAGACTACATAGCAAAACGCAGAGTGTTAGAAAGTTTGCCGCTATTAAATGAAATGTCAAGTTCAGGGGCTGCATATGAAGTTGGGTTCAAAAGCCAATCATCTTATATTGCTGCATTTAAAAAGAATATGGGATGTCTGCCATCTGAGTATAAAAAGCACAAATATGACAAATAGAAAGATATAAAAACGCTCACCTATGAAGTATAAGTGAGCATTTTTGCTATTTGATTTTCTCTGCCTCCGTCAGCATTTTTTCTGCAAACACACCGTACCCGCGAGTGGGGTCGTTTACAAATACGTGAGTAACTGCGCCTATAAATTTACCGTTTTGTATTATGGGAGAGCCGCTCATTCCCTGGACTATTCCTCCCGTTAAATTTATAAGTCTTTGGTCAGTAACCTTAATTATCATATTTTTGTTGTTATTTGAGTTTAAAAACACCTGAAGAACCTGTGCGGAGTATAACAGGGGCTCACCCCCTGCTACGTCGGAAAGAATTTTTGCTTCACCTATAACGATTTCCTCTTTAGTGGATATTTGTATGCTGTTTTTACCCAAAAAATCCTTGGTTGTACCAAAAATTCCAAAGTCGTTATTTTTGTTTACATCTCCCAAATCGCCGCCTTTTAGCGTACCCTGTATTTCACCGGGCAGTCCCGGCTGACTTTTAACTATTCCAAGGACTTTTGTATCCTTTAAATGACCGTCCCCTACTTTGACTGTCACTCCTGTATCGCCGTCTGTTATGGGATGGCCCAAAGCCCCGTAGTTTCCATCTTTTGTAACGAAGGTAAGAGTACCTATTCCCGAACTGCCTCCCCGTAGCCAAACTCCTAATTTCTTGGTTTCGCCGGTTTGCACGGGTGTTGCAGTAAGAGTAATAATGTTCCCCTCTCTTTCAACCTGCATTACTGCCTGTTCTGTGTGGGTTATAATGCTCTCAAAAGCCTCGATGGAATTTACGTTTTGTCCGTTTACCTGTTTTATTATGTCGCCTTCTTTCAGTCCTGCATCTTTTGCAGGGCAGCAAAATTTACCGTTTTGATTTTTAATCTGTGCTGTTCCTAAAACAAGAAGTCCGTCTAAGTCAAGTGAAATCCCTACAGTTTCCCCCGAAAGAAAAACCTCGTCATCTTCAATGACGTTTACCTGTACTGTTTTATACGGCAACACCCCGAACAGTCTCAGTTCTCCGTTATGCTCAGTTACGCCGTAGGGTGCAGAATAACCGCTGCCGTCAATTACGGAAATTTCATCAGGAACGGCATAATAAACTTCAAAGGAAAAAGTTAAAAGAGTAAGCAAGGCAAAAAAGGATAGTTTTCTTTGTCGGAAACTCATTTTAATTCCCCCTCGTGTTTAATATCTCTTTTTCGGGGGAACAATATCCTGTTAATTATTTTATAAATTGTCAAGACTTAAGAAAGTGTAGCCCTGTGCTTTTGCTTCGTTTATTATTGCCTCAAGGGCTTCTGCGTTGTCTTTTGAAACGGCGTGGAGAAGGATGATATTTCCGTTGTGAAGTTGGGAAACAGTCTTTTCTATGGCGTTTTCCACACCTTTTTGATTGTTAACGTCCCAATCTACATAGGCACTTGACCAAAATATGTTTTTGTAACCTAATTTTTGTGTTAAAGCCAGAGTGCGCTCTGAAAACTCACCTCTCGGCGGACGTAGATACTTCATATCCTGTCCTGTCAGTTGTTTATACATATCATTAAGCCCCGTAATTTCTGCCTTTAGTTTTTCGTCATCAATGTCGGGAAGTGACGGGTGGTTTACGGAATGGTTCCCTACAATGTGCCCCTCGTCAAACATTCTTTTTACAAGTTCGGGTTGTTCCTTTATATACTGTCCTGTTACAAAAAACGCCGCAGGTGTTTTTGTTTTTTTTAAAACGTCCAGAATTTTTGCGGTATAGCCGTTTTCGTAGCCCTCGTCAAAGGTAAGAAACAACTGTTTTTTAGCGGTGTCGCCAACATAATAGCCGTCGTACATACTAAGCATTTCTTTGACGTTACCCGGTACTTCGGGGGGACAGTTTTTTATTTTTCGAAATCCCCAGCCGATTTTCGTGTTGTCGTATTCTGTGACAGTTGGCAAAGTCCGCTCTGCTGACGGATTTCCCTGACCGGAACAACCGCACATAAATACGCACAACAAACATATTAAAATTGTTTTTTTCAAATGCACTCCTTTCCTTCTCCATTTTGTTAATTATTTATTATAGAGATGAAAGTATTTTAAGTCAATATTATTTATTGAAATTTTACACTTTATTTGATACAATATTTTTGGTGATTATATTGCTTAGTATTAAAAAGAATGATATTTATGAAGAAATTATTAAATATTCTAGATTTATATCTTTAATGTTTAAAGTTGTTTCTAAAGATGAAGTTAATTATTATCTAGATGAAGTTAAGAATAAATACCCTAATGCTACTCATTACTGCTACGGGTATGTTATTGATAATGATATTAGATCGTCAGATAACGGAGAACCTTCTGGAACTGCTGGTAATCCTATACTAAATCAGATTACCTCTAATAACCTGAATTATGTTTTAATTATAGTGGTAAGATATTTTGGTGGTGTTAAACTTGGAGCAGGCCCTCTTACTAGGGCTTATGCTAAATTAGCAAGAGAGGTTATAAAAAAAGAAAATATCATAACATTAGTAACGGGTTATGATATTGATATACTTTTTAATTATAGTGATATTAAGGATATTGATTATATTCTTGGTAATAGTAAAATACTGAATAAAGAGTTTAATGATATTGTTAAATATAATGTATATGTAAATACAGAAGTTCTTAATAAACTATCTAATTTTGATGTACAAATCAATAAAGAAATATATATAGAAAAAGAATAGTAACTTTTGAATTGAATTAC
>CALDNB010000003.1 GCA_937914775.1 uncultured Clostridia bacterium | reverse complement strand
ATATCTTGAATTTTCTTTGATTTTTACCGTTTTTCTAAAGAAACTACACTTTGGGTAGAAATGCCTTCCATTGTTCCTTCAAAACCAAGACCTTCAGTAGTTGTACCTTTTACGCTTACGCAATCCGCATTAATACATAATGCTTCGGCAATATTCTTTCTCATTTCATATACATAAGGCTGTATTTTCGGTTTCTGCGCAACAACAACAGCATCAATGTTGTTAACACGATAACCCTTAACTCTGATAAGTCCGTTTACTTCCTTTAACAGTTCAATACTTGAAACACCTTTGTATCTGTCATCTGTATCAGGGAAGTGCAAACCGATGTCACCTAAGGCACAGGCGCCAAGAATTGCGTCCATGATTGCGTGAACTAAAACGTCGGCGTCTGAATGACCGGATAGTCCCAATTCAAAAGGAATGTGAACACCGCCAAGGATTAGTTTTCTGCCTTCAACCAGTCTGTGTACGTCATAACCTATTCCTACTCTCACAAAGTTCACCCCTTATATACATCCGTATAAAATATTTCTTAATCTTGGCTGAATGTACGCCTCCTGATTGTTAAGCATGTGCTGACAGTAAAACAACGATAGATTGTTATCAATATCCATAATAGAAATTGCACCTGCCGCACCGCACCAGCCGAATTCACCAATAGGTCCCGAAGAGCCGCCAAGGGCTTTGTCTGTTAAAGTTCTTACGCCAAGACCGTAACCGTATCCAAGCAACTGTCCCCAGTTGTAATTCACAAGTTGTTCTTTTGTTAATTGATTGGTACGCCATAGATCAACTGTATTTTTATTAAGCAAATCACCGTTTACAATTGCGGAAGTAATTTTCGCAAAATCAAGAGCAGTAGAAATAAAACCTGCACCGCCGCTGTCATAATTGTCACCAAAAATAAATTCATTGCCGTCAGTTGTTTCTCTTAAATAACCGCCACTCATATTTGTATTGGAACTCTGTGCACTTATAGCGTCTTTTGCAGTTCCGTCGTTACTTACAAACCAGTACAGTGACGCAAGGTTTTCTTTTTGCTTTTCTGTAAGACAAAATGTACCGTAAGTATCTGTTGGCTTTAATACGTTTTCTGCTACATAGTCTCTGAACTTTATTCCTGATACAACTTCAACAAAAGCAGCAAGTACGTCGTGGGACAAACTGTACTGCCATCTTTCACCCGGCTCAAAATCAAGAGGCATCTTTGCAAGACATTTTACTGTTTCCAGTGTGTCAAATCTGCCCTCTGTAATTTTTCTTGCTTTTTTAAATGCTTCGGTATTCATATCATAATTAAGTCCCGAAGTCATTGTAAATAAATCTCTTATTGTAATCGGCTTTTTACAGGGCAGTATTTCCCCGTCTTTTTTGCAAGTCATATTTTTAAATTCGGGTATGTTAATACGAAGATTATTTTTAATCATAAAGAGGGTCGGATACTAAAAACTTTCCTTTTTCGTATAATTGCATAGCACAAAGTGTGGTTATAATCTTCGTACAGGAATACATATAAAAGGTTTTGTCAAAAGTCATAGGTGTTTTTAAATCAACATTATCGTATCCCGAACAGTATTCAAAAACCTTTTTGTTATCCTTAAAAACATACACAATATTACCCGGCACACGCCACGAAGTAAGATGGTCCATAAAGTTTTTTAAATTAGTAAAATCCATAAATTTCACCTCGACAGTCATTTTATCATAAGTAACATAAAAAATCAACAAAAAAGCCATTTTTAATGGCTTTTAGTTCATTATATATATCATATATGTCAGATAAGTCGCAAAGGTAACCCAGACTAAATAAGGTATCTGCAAAAGACCTGCAGGTTTGTCAATTCTGTAAAACAAAATTATCATATAAATAATCAGTAACCATAAAATTATTATCCAGATAAATGACAGTAAAAACGCCTGTAAATTAAAGAAGAATATACTCCAGAAAAAGTTTACTCCCAACTGCAGGAAGTAAACAAACAATGCCTCATTCTTTCTGCTGTCCTCTGACTTGTAAATTCTTGCACTGCTTATACCCATAAGTATAAACAGAATGGTCCATACAATCGGGAACAAAAACCCGGGCGGAGCAAGTTTTGGCCGTGCAATTTCCTCATAAATATCCATATTGCCCATAGTTAGAAGTGCAGACAAACCTCCTACACCCAAAGCAATAGCAATAAAGATTACATAGTGTTTGATTTTATTCCACATAATAATCACCTCACAAATATTTTTATGAAAAATTATTTTATTTATGCAAAAAAATAAGACTTGCAAAAATGCAAGTCTTATTTAAAATGAATGCAGTTATTTCATTCCGTTTTCATATTGTTCAATCATTTTTTTAACCATCTGGCCGCCGACTGAACCTGCTTGTTTAGAAGTTAAATCGCCGTTATAACCTTGTTTTAAGTTAACGCCTACTTCTGAAGCGGCTTCCATTTTAAATCTGTTCAAAGCTTCTCTTGCTTCTGGAACAACTGATTTTTTAGCCATTATTTTTCATCTCCTTGTAATTAAAATTAATTGGTGTTGCAAAGTTATTTTATGTATAACCGATTTTTATATACAAGGAATGTTTTTCAAAAAATACATATTTTTTACCTATTTTTATAACATCATTTATATTTTAAAAGTTGTCGCGCACTGTCGCATTTATTATGCTAATATAAAAAATGTAAGGCCTTACAAAACAAAAAATTCATTGAAAGGAGATTATTATATTGAAAACGAATTATACGTATGATATAATAAATGACAAAGAACAAACAAAAAAGAAAAATGAAAGTTTTTATAGAAACTTAGAAAAGGAACGGGCAAAAGACAATACAACTCTTGGTATGAGTAAAAATTATTATTCAGACAGCATTTTTTCCTACAAAACTGATACCAATAAAAAATCAGATAGTATTTACAAATTCCTCGGCGAAAAAGAAAAAAGCGATAATAGTATTTCATCTTATGTAAACTATTATAAACCAAAAAATTCTTTTAATAAGAACATAGCAGAAGCCAAGAAACGCAGTGAATTAGAAACCGCAGTCAACAATGCCTATACTCCAATACGAGAAAAATCCTTAGTGCGAAAAATCAGTATGGACAAAGAAGATATTATAAAAATGCAGAAATTTTTAAATGATTTCGGTTATAAGGATTTTTATGGCAAAACACTTAAAGTCGATGGTGTAATAGGTGAAAAAACTCGCGGTGCCTTTGAAAAATATATTCAGGGTGATACACTAAAGAAAAGCGTGTTAGATTTGCAAAAAACTCTCAACAAATATAATTACTATGACAGTGACGGGAATTCTTTAGTAGTTGATGGAAAACTTGGACCCAAGACCGATAGTGCGGTAATGGGCGCAGCAGATGATTTGTCGCTTAAGAATATTACACCAAAAATCACAAATGACAAATTCAAGGTCTTAAATAACGAACTGACTGAGCAAGATTATATTGATTTATATGCTTACGAAAATAGCAATAGCAAAAATGGTCGTTCAACAAGTTTTAAATCAAAACCCGATACTTATGTTGGAAAAAGCGGAGTGGAAAAGTGGTATAAATTACCCGATGTTTCAGAAAGAATCCCAACAGAATATGAATTATATAAAAAGGGGGAAATATCTGAAGAAATTTACAAAGCAATGGATGTTTTAAGTCAGCGATGGTATTATGCAGATACTGAAAACGCAAGAGATGAAATACATAATCTTGCAGAAAATGTTCGAAAATGTGGCTATAAGTTAAAGGATTGTACCGAAGAAGCAAACGCCCAGTTAATATACAACGCGCGAGTAATTAAATCTATAAAAGAAAGACTTGCTACCGCTGGCTTATTTTGGTTTGGTCAAGTAGATAAGGAAAAAGAATGGGATTATAAAGTATCAGGCGCGGATTAGTTAACAAATAAAGATTGCTTTTTATATCATGGGCAAATAATAAGCGCCGCGGATTTTGGAAATATAAACTACGGATATACCGGAACAATTTTAGGATTAAGTCCCGAAACATTGTATAAAGCAGGTGGCAAAGTTGCTAATAATCCAAGTCAATTTGAAAAAGATAACTATTATAGCGACAGTGAAGTTGACCATTTTTGGATTAAAAAAGGTATTGAACAAGCAAACGAATTAGGACATTATGGTAGTATGGATTTGCCCGTAGATTTTATTTTCGACAATTTGATATAATAACAAAGAGGTGTTTTTATGAAAATATTGAAGGTAGTATTATTAGTATTATTAATAATTGTGTTGTTACTTGCAACTTCCTTTTTATTACTTCGCAGTGCAGTAATCAATATGTTTGGTCTGGATTACATTGGCGATGAAGCACTTATCCAATTATTTAACGAGAACTTTACGACTTTTTCAGATTGTGCAAAGGATTTAACTGCGTTAAATATATCAAATAATAAAGACGAATCTTTATATATTGAAAGTTTTTTTGATGCAATGACGAACGGTTCTGGAACAAAAAAATACGCCAATTTAAAACATGGGTTATGGCTTCGTACAAAAAAAGGTATAAAAATCGAAAAAGATGATATCAAAAGAATTAACGACAGCAAAGCAAGTGAAATTATGAAAAAACTCGATTTTGAATATATAAGTTTCGGGAAAGACTGGGTATATTTCACTAACAGAAAACTATTCAGAAACAGTGTTGGAATTTTATATTTTACAGGAGAAGAACCATATTTCGTTTTTCCTGGCGACACTTTAGAAAAACTTAGGGATAACTGGTATTATTACTTTTATGATGCGTAAATTAATAATTTACAACAAAAAAGATGGCATAGCCATCTTTTTTGTTATTCTGCTTCTGAGAAGTTGTCTTTACCTACTCCGCAAATAGGGCATACATAATCCTCTGGTACATCTTCCCATTTTGTGCCTGGAGCAATACCGTTTTCGGGATCACCTTTTGCTTCGTCATAAACATAACCGCATACATCACACTGGTATTTCATTTTACTTCCTCCTTTTATAATACTTTATACATTTCAGCAGCATCGTTTTTAAGAACGTGTTCTGCAATGTTTAAAATCTCTGCTTTAAATATTCTTTCACCAAATCTGATTTCTATTACATCGCCAACCTTAACTTCTGCAGATGCTTTTGCAGGTTTCTGATTCAGCGAAACTCTTCCCTGGTCACAAGCCTCGTTTGCAACTGTTCTTCTTTTTATAATTCTTGAAACTTTTAAAAATTTATCTAATCTCATTTGCTACTCCCTTATCTGACCGTTACCTTTAACTACATATTTAATAGATGTAAGTTCATTTAGTCCCATAGGTCCTCTTGCATGAATTTTTTGTGTGCTTATTCCTATTTCTGCACCTAATCCAAATTCGTTTCCGTCTGTAAATCTTGTGGAAGCGTTAACATAAACTGCAGCACTGTCAATGTAACTTGTAAACTTATCTGCTTCCATCACGTCAGTTGTAATTATTGCCTCGGAATGTTTTGTACTGTATCTTGAAATATGTGAAATTGCCTCGTCAACTCCGTCAACTATTTTTACTGACAAAATATAATCGTTGTATTCAGTACTCCAGTCCTCATCTGTTGCCGAAACCAAATCAGGACATATCAATAGACATTTTTCACAACCTCTTACTTCTACATTCAAATCAATTAATTTTTCTTTAATTAAAGGCAAAAATTCATTTGCTATTTCTTTGTCTATAAGCAAAGTTTCCATTGCATTGCAAACAGACGGTCTGCTTACTTTTGCATTAATTACAATATTTTCTGCCATTTTTAAGTCTGCAGATTTTGAAACGTAAGTGTGACAAACACCGCTGCCAGTTTCAATAACAGGAACAGTTGAATTTTCAACAACCGTCTTAATAAGCCCTTTTCCGCCACGGGGAATAAGTACGTCAATATATTCATTTAGTTTCATCATTTTATTTGCAGTTTCTCTTGAAACATCGCAAACAAGATTAATTACCCCGTCAGGAAGACCAGATTCTTTCGCACTTTCACTTAAAACTTTAACGATGGCACGGTTAGACATTATTGCCTCACTACCGCCTCGTAAAAAGGCAACATTACCTGATTTTAAGCACAACGCAGATGCATCTGAGGTAACATTAGGTCTTGCCTCGTAAATAATTCCGATTACGCCAATCGGCACTCGTTTTTTTGTAATCAAAAGTCCGTTAGG
>CALDNB010000002.1 GCA_937914775.1 uncultured Clostridia bacterium | reverse complement strand
CGGTATTCCCCGGTTTTGGCGGACAGAGTATGATTATGGACGCAGTAAACAAAATACCTGAAATAAGAAAAATGGTTGGTGATGAAATCGACATTGAAGTTGACGGCGGAATTTACATTGAGAATGTTTGCGAAGTGGTGTCAAAAGGTGCAAACGTAATTGTAAGCGGTACAGGAATTTTTGGTCAGTCTGACACTAAAAAGGCTGCAATTGATATGAGAAAAGCCTGTGAAAGTTGTGAGGTGAAATATTTTGGGTAAAAGAGCGTTTATATATGCTGCAGGAGATTTCTCTTATGAGGACATTTCTCTTTATTACAGAATTAAATTAAATGATGATGATATGATTATTTGTGCAGACGGAGGATACAATCTTGCAACTGAGGTTGGCGTTACACCCGATGTTGTAATTGGTGATATGGACTCTGTTTCAGGTACTATCCCCGAAAGTGTTAAAACTTACAGATATCCCTGCAAAAAGGACAAGACAGATTTGCATATATGCGTTGATTTTGCATTGCAAAACGGTTGTGACGAGATAATACTTTTAGGTGCATTGGGAAGCAGGTTGTCTCACACACTTGGGGCAATTATGATTTTGGAATATATATACAACAACGGTGCTACAGGGGTTATTTTTACTTACAACACTAAAATTATGCTTGTGTCAGATACTGCGATAATTAAAAAAGACAACTATGACTGTTTATCAATAATTCCGCTTACCTGCATAGCAGAAGGAGTTACAACAACGGGGCTTAAATATCCTTTAAATGACTATGATTTAATAAGGCAGGATAACCTTGGTATAAGCAATGAATTTGAAAACGATGTTGCGACCATCTCTGTTAAGAAAGGTTTACTTGTTGTAGTTTTAGAAAATTTACTTGGTTTTTAAGGTGTTAAGATGAGGTTAAAAGATACTGTTAAAAGAATTGATTATTTTTCAATGATATGCGCACTTGTTTTGTTTATTATAGGAACAGTGTTTGTTTTCAGTGCCACAAAATCCCTTGACTCAAACTTAAAGTATATTATAATACAGACGGCTGCTATGTTTATAGGACTTGTACTTATGTATGTCATTACACTTATGGATTATGACGATATGAGTTTATTTTGGAAATTTATAGCAGGTGGATGTATATTTTTACTGCTTCTGGTTTTAGTTATAGGTGAGGGAAAAGAAAGCACAGGTACAAAGGGCTGGATAAGATTTGGACCTATTGGTATTCAACCTGCAGAATTTGTAAAAATAGGCTTTGTAATTACACTGTCAAAGCATATTGACAGTATTGGTGAGGGTATTAATGACATAAGAAATATACTGATGTTACTTTTGCATCTTGCAGTTCCTGTGTTTTTAATACTTTTACAGCCTGACTTTGGTACTGCAATGGTATTTATATTTATTTTTGTAGTTATGGTTTTTGTTGCGGGTATAAACTGGAAATACATTTTATGTGCAATAGGTGCGGCAGGAGTGTTGGCGGTTATTGCATGGAACTTTTTATTAAACACCATACAAAAACAGCGATTTTACGCTTTTTTATATCCCGAGATTGCTCCAACTACTTACGGATACCACGTACTGCAAAGTAAAATTGCAATAGGTTCAGGTGGTTTTTCAGGAAAAGGAATATTTAAAGGGATTCAGACGCAACTGGGGATTTTACCCGAGAAACACACAGACTTTATATTTGCGGTAATAGGAGAAGAGGGCGGTTTTATACTGTCGGTAATCGTTGTTGCTTTACTTCTTGCACTAATTATAAGAACAGTAATGATTGGCAAAAACGCAAGAAACTTTGAGGGTAGTTGTATCTGCATAGGTATTGCGGCTATGTGGTTTTTCCACGTACTTGAAAATATAGGAATGACAATAGGGCTTATGCCTGTTACTGGAATACCGTTACCCTTTGTAAGTTACGGTGGCTCGTCACTTTTAACAAATTTTATTGCACTTGGACTTGTGCAGAATGTTTATATGCGAAAAAAATCAATAACCTTCTTCTAAAATCTTGTTTTAGCGGAAAATTTGTGATATAATGTCAATATTGTGTATAGTTTTGAAAGGAATGAAGATATATGAAAGAACAGTTACAAAACATTAAGGCATCTGCTCAGGCAGAAATCAAAGACATCGCAAGTGCCGAACAGTTAGAAGCATTCCGTGTAAAATACCTTGGTAAAAAAGGTGTTTTAACTGATGTTCTGAAAGGAATGGGTAAATTATCTGCAGAAGAGCGCCCTGTAATCGGTCAACTTGCAAACGAAATAAGAAACTTTTTAGAAGACATAGTTTCTAAAATGCAAACCGAAATCAAGGCAAAAGAACTTGAAGAAAAAATCAAATCAGAAAAAATTGATATAACAATGCCAGGTGAAAAGTTTGTAACAGGTGGCAGACATCCTTTAACTCTTGTGCTTGACAAATTAAAGGACATATTTATCGGTATGGGCTTCTCTATTGTTGAGGGTCCCGAAATAGAACTTGACTATTACAATTTTGAGGCGCTTAATCTACCGCCTGACCATCCTGCACGTGACACACAGGATACATTCTACATTACAGAAAACGTACTGTTAAGAACACAAACTTCTCCTGTTCAGATAAGAACAATGGAACAACAAAAACCACCTATCAGAATTATTGCACCCGGACGTGTTTTCAGAAGTGATAATGTTGACGCAACTCACTCACCTGTTTTCCACCAGATTGAGGGTCTTGTTGTTGACAAAGGTGTTACAATGGCTGACTTAAAAGGTACTCTTGATACATTTTGTAAAAAACTATATGGCGAGGGAATTCAGTCAAGATTCAGACCACATCATTTCCCCTTTACAGAGCCAAGTGCTGAAATGGATATTTCCTGCCCTGCTTGTCACGGTAAAGGTTGCCGTGTTTGCAAAGGCGAGGGATGGGTTGAAATTTTAGGTGCAGGTATGGTTCATCCTAAAGTTTTAAAGACCTGCAATATTGATCCTGAAGTTTACAGCGGTTTTGCCTTTGGTATCGGTCTTGAACGTGTTGCTATGCGTCAGTTTGACATTGATGATATGCGTCTGTTCTACGAAAATGATTTAAGATTTTTAAAACAATTTTAAGGGGAGAGTATAGAGGTTATGAAAGTACAGTTATCTTGGTTAAAAGATTATGTTGATATAGATGTTACACCAAAACAGTTTGCAGAGGATATTACTATGAGCGGTACTATGGTGGAATCTGTTGAACAACAGGGCGAGGACATTATTAACGTTGTAGTTGGTAAAATTTTAAAAATAGAAAAACACCCTGACGCTGACAAACTTGTAGTTTGCCAGGTAGATGTGGGTGATGAAGTTGTGCAGATAGTTACAGGCGCTACCAATGTTTTTGAGGGTGCTGTAATCCCCGTTGCAAAAGACAACTCAACTTTGCCCGGTGGTAAAATTAAAAAGGGTAAATTAAGAGGTGTTGAAAGTTGCGGTATGCTTTGTTCTGACGAAGAACTTGGCATTGCAACAAAACCTGCAGAGGGCATTTTAATTCTTGACGACAGTTACACAATCGGTATGGACATAAGAGAAGCACTTCACTTAAACGAGTGTATTGCTGAATTTGAAATTACATCAAACAGACCTGACTGCTTAAGTGTTATCGGTCTTGCAAGAGAAGTTGCGGCAACATATAAAAAGCCTTTAAAACTTCCTGTACCTCAGGTTAAAGAATGTGGCGGCAACATTAATGATTTTGCAAAAGTTTCAGTTTTAGACAAAGATTTATGTTTAAGATACACCGCAAGAGGTGTTAAAAACGTTAAAATTGCTCCTTCACCTGACTGGCTTAAGAAAAGACTTGAGAATGCAGGTGTTCGTTCTATTAACAACATTGTTGATATAACAAACTATGTAATGCTTGAATACGGTCAGCCGATGCACGCTTTTGATATGAGATTTGTTTGCGGCAACGAAATCGTTGTACGCCGTGCAAAAGACGGTGAAAAAATCACTACATTAGACGAGATTGACAGAGATTTGGATTCTAATATGCTTGTTATTGCAGACGGTGAAAAAGCAGTTGCCGTTGCAGGTGTAATGGGTGGCTTTAACAGCGAGATTAAAGACGATACTACAGAAATTTTATTTGAAAGTGCTACATTCCTTGGAAGTTCTGTAAGAAAAACTGCAAAAAAATTAGGTTTAAGAACAGAATCTTCTGCAAGATTTGAAAAAGGTCTTGACCCGCACAATACTTTAAATGCAATTAACAGAGCATGTGAGCTAATTGAACTTTTAGGTGCAGGTGAAGTGATTAGCGGCGTAATTGATGTTTACGATAAATTGCCCGAAAACAATGTAATTAAGTTCAGACCTGAAAAAATCAATGAATTTTTAGGTACAGACATAAGCCCAGAAGAAATGGTTGACACATTTAAGACTTTGGAAATTAAAGTTGATGGTGACAACCTGATTATCCCTACGTTCAGGGCAGATATTGAGGGAGAGGCTGACGTGGCGGAAGAAGTAGCAAGAATTTACGGCTACAACAACATTCCGTCAACACTAATAAAAGGTGAAGCAATTGTCGGTGAGAAAAACGACAAACAGAAAACCCTTGACAAGGTTATGGATACTTTTTCTGCAATGGGATTTTACGAATCAATTACTTTGTCATTTAACTCACCAAAAATTTATGAGAAATTAAATATTGAGCCGCAAAGTTATGTTAAAATCTCTAATCCTTTAGGTGAAGACCAGAGCATTATGAGAACTACAGTAATCGGCTCAATGCTTGACACAGTTGCTGTTAACTACAATTACAGAAACGAAGAAGCATACCTTTACGAAATCGGCACAAAATACTTAAAGGTTGAGGGTAGCGAACTTGCTGACGAAAAACAGGAAATTGTTGCTGCTATGTACGGCAAAAATGTTGACTACTACACAGCAAAGGGAGTTTTGGAAAAACTGTTTGAACAGTTTGGTATTTCATATTACGAAATCGAGAGAGAAACTGAGAACAACATTTTCCACCCCGGACAGACTGCTAAAATTCTGTTAAAGAGAAAGCACTGTGCTACTGTGGGCAGAGTTCATCCGAAAGTTCTTGATAACTTTGGAATTAATGTTCCTGTATATATGGTTGTTATTGATTTTGAAGCAATAATGGAAAACAAAAAGACTGCAAAATCATATAAGCAGTTGCCTAAATTCCCTGCAGTTACAAGAGATATCGCAATGATAGTTGACGAAGAAGTAACTGTACGTGAAATTGAGGATATTATAAGAAGAACAAAAACAAATATTATTGAATCATGGAAACTGTTTGACGTTTACAGAAGCGAACAAATCGGTGCAGGAAAGAAGAGTATTGCATATTCAATAGTATTCCGTTCAATGGACAAAACTTTAACTGATGACGATGTAAACCCTGTTATGGACAATATATTAAATCAGTTATCAGAAAAGTTTGGTGCAGAACTTAGAAAAATGTAATTTAGGAGGGTTGCCAAATGGATGAAACAACAAAATTTGATTTACATGACAATAAAGAAGTATATGCAAGAGAGATACTTGACAAGGTTTATAATGCATTAAAGGAAAAAGGGTATAACCCCATAAGTCAGATTGTGGGTTACATTTTGTCAGGCGACCCCACATATATTACAGGTCACAACAACGCCCGTTCTATTATCAGAAAATTGGAACGTGACGAATTGCTGGAAGAAATAGTTAAAGAGTATCTTAAGGAGAAATAATCTGTGAATAAGGCCGTAAAAACAGTTAGTTTTATTGTTGTTGCAACATTTTTATCTAAACTGATGGGTCTGTTTCGTGATATATTAGTTGCAAATTATTACGGAACAGGTGTTTTGGGTACTGCTTTTTTAAATGCAAGTACCATACCCGTTGCGTTTTTTGATTTAACTTTAGGTGCAGCAATTTTATCAAGTTTTATACCTGTTTTTAACGGCTTTTTGCAAAGAGGAGACAAAGATAAGGCTTTTGAATTTTCCAACAGTTTTATTAATCTTGTATTTTTAATTACTGTTATTTTCTCAGTTATAGGCTCAATATTCCCGAACTTTCTTGTTAACGCCGTCGCAAGCGGTATTGGCACTGAAGCGAAGGAAATTACCGCAAGGCTGCTTATAATTTTGCTTCCCACTACTATATTTACGGGACTTGCATACAGCGTTGTAGGAATTCTTCAATCCTTTGATGAATTTAATATTCCTGCAATTATAAGCCTTGTTTCCAACCTGATTGTAATAGCATATCTGGTGTTATTTAACGATAAATTCGGTGTTTACGGACTTGCTATAAGTATGCTTCTTGGCTGGAGTATGCAGTTAATTGTGCAAATTCCTGCTCTTATTAAAAAGGGCTACAGATACAGATTTGTACTGAATTTTAAAAACGAGGGAATTAAAGACGTGGCAAAACTGTCTTTGCCAATTCTTATTGCCTCCTGGGTACAGCCGATTACTGTACTTATTAACAAGAATTTTGCGTCGTATCTATACAGCGGAAGCGGGTCGGCGGCACTTGACTATGCTAACCGCCTATATATTATAGTTGTTGGTGTATTTGCATTTGCTATAACAAATTATATTTTCCCGTCTATGTCCCGATTTGGTACTGACGGGGACAAAGAGCAGTTTAGTAAAGTTTTAAAATCATCAGTTAAAACTATTGTACTTATTACTGTTCCTATCTTTTTAGGAATGATGCTTCTGTCAGAAGAAATTATTACCATAGTTTATGCAAGAGGTGAGTTTAACGAACTGTCTGTCAAACTGTGTTCAGGGGCACTTTTCTTTTACAGTATAGGTATGGTCAGTTACGGATACAACGAAATAGTAAACAAGTGTTTTTATGCACTTAAAAAGGCAAGAGTGCCTATGATTGCATCAGTTTTCGGAATAATACTTACTGCGATTTTATCATGGGTATTTATGAAATACACAACTTTTGGAGTAAACGGACTTGCCCTTTCGTCATCTGTGGGATTGATTTTTGTTTCAGTTATTCTTTCCGTTTTTGTAAACAGGGAATTTTATAAACTTATAGACGGCAAATTACTGTTTGGTATTTTAAAAATCTTTGTTTGCGGTTTAGTAATGTTTGCAGTTGGTTTTTTAGTTAAAACAGTTACCGCAGGTCTTGGAATGATTTTGTCTGTTGTAATGACGGTTATAGTATGTGCTATAGTTTATTTCGCTTTACTGTTACTTATTAAAAATGAGGAACTGTTGCAAGTAATAAATAAAGGAGTAAAAAAATGAATTTAATTAAAAACAGTTTAATTTACAAATTCATAGTTTCTTTATGCTTATGGTGTAAGAATAAGTGGGACAACAGTACCATAGGATACTATTTTACCCGTGATTTAGACGATAACAAGTTTAAAAACAGTCTAATTTATAAAATTTTAAACAAGCCAGTTTTGTGGCTTTCAAATCTTCAAGCGTCAGAAAGAATTAAGAAACTGGGACAGACCAGTTTACTTATTAAATATATATCAAAGTACCATTTGTTTGTATATGCAACTATATTTTTGGCACCTTTTGTGCCTACCTTTGCATGTCTTGCGTTAGTGGGAATTTCGTTTTTCTCATATTTTATACACAGAATTTTTATAAACGCCCAGCCCATAAAATTAGACGGTTTTGGCATTTTAGTAATACTGCTTCTTTTGATTTTCGGTGTTTGTACCGTTACTTCACTTGCAGTAATGTCAAGTATTAAGATTTATATGGTTTACTTGCCCTTTATTGCATTTGTTTTTGTGGTTATAAAAGCACTTGATACAAAAGAAAAAGCAATTACTGCCATAACTGTATTTATTACGGCAGGTGTTTTTGTTTCTTTATATGGCATTTATCAGCAGTTTTTCGGAAACAATTTAGGACATGCCTGGCTTGACGATGAAATGTTTGAGCAAATCACAGTAAGGGTTTATTCCACTTTGGAAAACCCAAATGTACTAGGTGAATATCTATTACTTGCATTACCTTTAGCGGCAGGTATGATATGGGGTTGCAAAAAGTTCATTAACAAGGTTCTTTTTGCAGGTGCATTCGGTATTATGGCACTTTGTATGATTTTTACACAGTCGCGAGGTTGTTGGTTAGGTCTTATCCTTGCAGCGGCAGTAT
>CALDNB010000001.1 GCA_937914775.1 uncultured Clostridia bacterium | reverse complement strand
CAGGTGAAAGGCCCTGTTTTATTGCTTCTGCACTGGTGCAGTTATAGTTTTCACTTCTTGTACTTTTATACTGCATTAGATTTCGCCTTCCTTTTCTTTTTTCATTTTATAAGATAAAGTCATAAGGGCATCGCTGGGATGCACATTCTCTATACAAACACCCTCAGACACAGCAATATCGGTATAAGTAAAGTTTAATATCCCTTTTATTTTACATTTGATTAAAGTATCCACAACCTCGTTTGCGGCTGCCTTGGGAACTGTTATTATTGCAATATCGGGCTTGTGTGATTTAACAAACTTTCCGATATCGTCCATAGACATTATGGTAATATCGTTAATTTTAGTACCAATTACTTCTTTGTCTATATCAAAAATACCTATTAACCTGAAGCCTCTTTTTTCAAACGGCTTATAGTTAGCAAGAGCGTGGCCCAGATAACCTGCACCGATTATAATTGTTTTATGTCCCGAATTTATACCAAGAATTTCGCCGATAACAGACTGCAACGCCTCTACGTTGTATCCGTAGCCCTGCTGACCGAACATTCCGAAGCAGTTAAAGTCCTGTCTTATTTGCGAAGCAGTAACCTTCATGCTTTCGGCAAGAGCCTTAGATGAAATCCGTACCACTCCGTTTTTCTTTAAATCTCCCAAGTATCTGTAATACCGAGGCAATCTTTTAATTACCTCTGCCGACACTTTCTTTTTCTGATTCATTAATTAATTCTCCTATCTGTAAGGTTTGATTGAACACTCGCACGAGAAAAGATTTATTACATCTTCCTCCTGTTTTTCAGGCGCCATCTCAATTTCAAACTCATATACATAATTATTGCCTGTTTCTGCTTTAATTACCGCAACATCGTGAACAATAATCTCTTCGTTCAGAAGCATCTCTGTAACATACTTCTGAAAGCCCTCTTTATTATCTGTTACAACTCTTATAACTTTGAATTTTCTGTTTTTAAGATACTTTGAGTTTTTGTGCAAAATAATTTGTGCACCAAGAATTATAATTGTTGATGCAATACCTACAGAGTACATACCTGCACCTATTGCCATACCTATACCTGATGTTGTCCAGATACCTGCCGCAGTTGTAAGACCTGTTACTGTTCTTTTCTGAATGAAAATTATACCTGCGCCTAAGAAACCTACGCCGCTTACAACCTGTGCCGCCATTCTTGCGCCGTCGTGTCCCACCATATCGGGGAAACCGTACTTTGAAATAACCATAATAAGAGCGGAGCCGCAGCAAACCACAAAGTGGGTTCTTATACCTGCTTCCTTTGCTCTGTTCTTTCTTTCAAAACCGATAATCATACCGCAGATTCCTGCCACAAGAATTCTGAAAATATATTGTATTTGTATTATATCAGTCAAAACATAGTGTAAAATACCCAAAACCATCACCTGCTTCAAATATTATAATATGTTATTATAACATAAATAAACTGTTTTTGCAAGTATATTTGGCCTTTTTAGGCAAATAATAACCAGGAGGTGAGTAGTCCGTGAACAATCAGCAATACAGCAACTACGTAAAAAATAAAATGAAAAAATCTTCTATTGTAAAAGACACCGCTTTAGCATTTTTAATCGGCGGCGCAATATGCGTAATCGGTCAGTTAATTACCGATGGCATTATGGCTTTTGACATTGACAAAAAAACCGCGTCAACTGCAACTACAATTATTCTCATAGGAATCGGCGGACTTTTAACCGGCTTTGGTCTTTACAGCAAACTGGGAAAATACGCAGGTGCAGGTACTATTGTTCCCATAACAGGCTTTGCAAACTCCATAGTATCCCCTGCTATAGAGTCTAAATACGAAGGACTGGTGTTAGGTCTTGGGGCGAAACTGTTTACCGTTGCAGGTCCTGTTGTAGTATATGGAATTGTGTCCTCTGTTATAGTGGGAATTTATTATTATATTATATATTTTCTGGTATGAAAAAGGCTTGTGATATAATCACAAGCCTTAAAATTATTTTGCATAATCAACGGAACGCAACTCGCGGATAACGTTCACTTTAATCTGTCCGGGATATTCCATTTCTTCTTCGATACGTTTTACAATATCTCTTGCCATTAAAACAGTTGTTTCATCAGAAACCACTTCGGGTTTAACCATAATTCTGATTTCACGACCTGCCTGAATAGCAAATGATTTTTCAACGCCCTCGAAGTCGTTGGCAATTTCTTCAAGTTTTTCAAGACGTTTAATATATGTTTCAATGTTTTCGCGTCTTGCACCTGGACGTGCTGCAGAAATAGAGTCTGCCGCCTGTACTAAGCAATCAATAATTGATACAGGCTGAACGTCGCCGTGATGTGCCATAATTGCATGAACAACGGTTTCGTTTTCTTTGTATTTCTTAGCAAGTTCTGCACCGATTACTGCGTGTGAGCCCTCAACCTCGTGGTCAATTGCTTTACCAAGGTCGTGAAGCAAACCTGCTCTTTTAGCCAAAGTAATATCTGCACCAAGTTCTCCTGCCATAATACCTGCAAGGTTAGCAACTTCAATTGAATGTTTAAGTACATTCTGACCGTAACTTGTGCGGTATTTAAGTCTTCCTAAAGTTTTAATAATTTCAGGATGCAAACCGTGAACACCCGTTTCAAATGTAGCGTGTTCACCCTCCTGTTTAATTATTGCATCTACTTCTTTTCTGCTTCTTTCAACAGTTTCTTCTATACGTGCAGGATGAATTCTTCCGTCAACAATAAGTTTTTCCAAAGTCAGTCTTGCAACTTCTCTTCTTATTGGGTCAAAACCTGAAAGAATTACTGCTTCAGGAGTATCGTCAATAATTAAGTCAACACCTGTAAGTGCTTCTAACTGTCTTATATTTCTGCCCTCACGACCAATAATTCTGCCTTTCATTTCATCGTTAGGCAATGCAACAACAGATACTGTTGTTTCTGCAGAATGGTCTGCCGCACAGCGCTGAATAGCACCTGCAACAATTTCGTGGGCTTTCATATCGGCTTCTTCTTTTGCCTTGTCAGTAATGTCTTTAACAAGGATAGCCGCTTCGTGTCTTATTTCGCTTTCTATATTATTTAGTAACTGCTGTTTGGCTTCTTCAACAGACAAACCTGAAAGTTTTTGCAAAACTTCAAGTTGTTGTGTATGTACCTGTTGAATTTCTGCCAACTTATGGTCTAACTCTTTGTTTCTCTTAGCAACCTCTTCTTCTTTCTTTTCGATTTGCTCAGATTTTTTATCAATATTTTCTTCTTTTTGCTGAATTCTGTGTTCCTGTCTCTGAAGTTCTGACTTTTGCTCCTTCATTTCTTTGTCGAATTCAGTTCTTAGTCTATGTTTTTCTTCTTTTGCCTCAATTAATAACTCTCTTTTTAGATTTTCTGCGGCAACTCTTGCTTCTTCAATTATCTTTTTTGCTTCATTTTCCGCACCGCCTATTTCGGCTTCTGCGAATTTTTTTCTATAAGTAACGCCCATTTTAAAGGCTACAATAGCACAAATAATGATTAAAACAAGGGCAACACCGCAGGTGATTAATATTTCAGTAATAGAAAACACCTCCGATTTTTGAATTTTTTCAATAATATAGTAAACTAAAAATTATACACATACACAATCTATTGTAATATTTTTTTCTATTGTTGTCAAGATATTGTAATAAAAAAATCACGAATGAGAAAATCATTCGTGATTTTTTATATTATTTACCTACTGCAATTTTCAGTATTTGTACTATGTCTGCTGTAGTAACCTGCATATTTGCATCAACATCCAGTTTAAACAACTGCATATCAGTTGTTGCCAATTTACGTTTTTCGTGCAAACAGTCTTTTATAATTGTTGCGTCAGCAGCGGTTGTTCTTCCGTTGCCGTTAATATCGCCGTCATATACAATTTCAGTTGCAGGAACACCCACTTGTACTTCAACCGCATCTACAAGCCCTGTTAATGTTTCAGCAGAATCTATCCATACAACATGAGCATTGTATTTTGATGACCAGAACGCTTCTTTGCCGTTAACGGTATATGTATCCTGAGCAGATGTGCCGAATATTGCACAAATTTGTTTGCCCTGTACCTCCGAAACATTCGGTTTGAAATTATCAGCAGTTATAAGTTGAACAGTAACGCCTTCGGCAAATCTGTCGGCAACAAGTTGAACGTTGCCCGTGATTGAACTGCCGGGAATAGTGCACTGGTCACTTCCGTCAGGAGTTAAAAGTATATCTGCTCCCCACTCACCACTTCCACTGTCATATACACGGTATCTTATATTTGTAGCAAGAGTTCCTCTGTCAACAACAAATACAACATCTTCACCCATAGCCACATATCCGCCGCCGTAACCGCTCTTATATTCTTTTACAATATTGTTTGCGTCTTCAAAGGTTACTGCGCCATCTGTTATTACAGGGGCTGCAACCTCATCAGCAGGGTCTTTTGAAGTAGCACCCAGTTTAACATATACTCTGTTATTCTGGATTAGACTTTTTTCAAGAACAAAGGTGAAACTGCCCTCTGCACCTGTAATAACCTGTTGGTCAGCATAAGCAATGTTATTGGGAACACCGTCTGTATAAGTAACAGTATCGCTGCCAGTTAAAACCAAAAGGGTTGCTTGCTCGCCTTCTTCGTAATAGTTAACTTTGTAACTTACAGTTATTTTCAAGTCGCTTCCTTCGTTGATTTCAGTGTAAGTTGTATCATCGTACGTAATATCAGCCGCAAGAACAACTGTAGATGAAACAAGAATTACAAATATAAATGTAATAATTAATTTTAGTAGTTTTATCTTCATATATAGTTTATGCTCCTTATCTTATATCAACAAGTCCTGCGTTTCTTAATAATCTTAAAACAACTGTTGCAGTTTCTGCACGTGTAATGTTTCCGTTTGGTGCAAGTTCTTTTGCTTCGTTACCAACAATTAAACTGTTGTCAACGTTAAACTGAACATACTCTGTTGCCCAGTCGCTGATTTTACCTGCGTCAACAAATGTAGCCAAATCTACCGGTTTGCTTTCAGGAAGACCTGTGATTTTTGCAGCTCTTGCAATCATTGTCATTGCTTCTTCTCTTGTGATTAAAGCGTTTGGCTCAAATTTGCCTTCGCCTTTACCTGAAACAATGCCGTATTCCTGTGCTTTACCTACTGCACCGTCAAACCAGTCGGACTCAACTACGTCTGCAAAGTTTTCTGTTCCGTCAGAAGGTAAGCCCAATGCTCTTACGATGATTGCTGCAAACTCTGCTCTTGTAATAGGCGCATCGCCTTCGAAAGCAACGTCGCTTCTGCCGTTAACAACTTTTCTGTTTGCCATTTCATTAACGGTTTCTTCATACCACGTACCCTTGGCATCTGCAAACGCTTTATCGCTTGAGATTAGTACATAACTTGAGTTTGTTAAACTGCTGATTCTTGCATAGTATTTGCCGTTTTCTTCATGAACGTATGTAGGAACGTGTCTTAATGTTCCGTCGTTTTCGTAAACAACTGCAGTTGTTATTTTACCTGCCTGTTCTTTTGTGATTTCAAGGCTTCTTTCAACGTAATCCTTAAACTTTTTAACTTCTATTGATTTTCCGCCGTGAACTGCTTCTGATTTGAATTCTAAAATCTTTCCTACTACTTCTGCACCTGATGCTTTAACAGCCGCTTCAATTTTTGCCGCTTTGTCATCGTCTGAATGGCTTACTGTTACAACGAAAGGAATTTCGCTGGTCTCAACACCGGGGAATTCTGCTTTCAGAAGGTCTGTGTCAACTGCTGTGGGTGGAACAATGTAAGAAATGTCGTTAACTATAACTGTTAAGTCCATATCGTTTTCTGCCATTACTTCAACGTCTTTAACCATGATTTTGGTTTCTACTTTGTCATTTTTTGTATTAACTTTTACGATAACGTGATGGTTTGCATCTTCGATTTCTTTCTGCAATCCGTCATGGTCGATAACACCTTCTGTCTTTTCTTCAGAAACTGTTGAACTTGCAATGTTGTGAACTTCGCCGTCAACTATTACTTCTGTTTTTGCGAAACCGTCGTCTTCGTCGTCATCTACAGGAGGTTTTGGTGTAGGAGTAATTGTGTTTCCGCCGCCTGTTGAAACAACTTCAAAGAATGCTTCAATTGTATGATTGCCTGTTACACTTTCAAATTCATAAGTTGAAACTGCACCAACTGATGTGCCGTCAACTTCTACTCTGTTAATCTTATATCCGCCGTTTGCAGTAATAGTAAATGTTTTGTTTTCGCCCTCTACAACAGAAATTTCACCTGCAGGTGAAATTGTACCGCCTGCGTTTGCTGACGCTGTGATTGTATATGTAACAACAGGTGAAGTTCCTATAATTACTGTTGTTTCTTCTGTATCATAAGCAAGTCTTTCGCCATTCTGGTCAAGCACCTCGATTGTGTCGTGAGTAATTGTGCTTGAGCCTTCGTTAGCAATTACAGTTAATTTAAATGTAAGTACGTCTATACTCTGAGAAACTGTCACAGGAGAAGTGCTTCCTCTGTTAACAAACACTCTGTCTTTTGCACCGCCGTCAAAACTGATTGCTGATGCACCGAATAAGTCCTGAGGCATACCGCCGTCAGCTATATAACGGCGAACTGAAATACTGCCGTCAACAAATTCGAAGAATGTTCTGTCAAAGCATACATAGTCCTGCATACTGTATAAATCGTAGTTTTCATCTTCCTCAACTTCGTTGTTGATTAAAAATAATTTTACTGTGACCTCGTCACCTTGTTCAACATAAAGTTCTGTTTCGCCGTTTGCGGTCAGTGATAATGTATAACCTGCCGCAAATACGGAAGTGGTTAACACGCAAACAACGGTAATTAATGTAATCAGAGTTAATAAACCTTTTTTAAACACTTTCTTTTTTCTCCTTTCAAAGTTACCAATATTTAACTGCAGTGCCTTCCCCCGAAAACTCGGGGGAAGCATCGCAAGATTAGTAAATCATTTATTTTACTGCCTCTATAAGTACTGCCACGATGTCTGCTGTAGTTACTTTTTGGTAACCTTCGCCGTTCTTAGTACCTTCGATATCCATTGCGAATATCTGTCTGGGTGTTAATGTTGAAATGTCACGCTGACCGCGTAAGCAGTCGTTAATGATACCTGCATCTGCCGCTGTTATCAATCCGTTGCCGTTAACGTCACCTGCAACGATTTCTGTACTTGCGCCGTCTGCAGCTCTAATACCCGCTACCAGCGCCTCAACTGTTAATTCGTCATCAACCCATGCAACATAAGCGTTGTATTTCTGTGACCATAACAACTCAGTTCCGTCTGCAAATTTATAGTGACTTCCGTCAAGTTTATCTGTTTCCAGTACAAACATATTCTTGCCTGTAAGCAATGGCAAGCCGTATTCTACTGCAAGTACATCTGCTGTTGCGCCTTCAATTTCCGTTACTGTAATTACGATGTCATCTGTGATTTTGTTACCTGTGATTGTGTAAACGCCGTTTTCTGCCACCAGTTCAACATGCTCTCCCTCACCGTCGCCTACTTTGTAGTAAACGTGAGTTACTACGCCGTTTTCACTTGCTACTGTAAATTTAACATCTTTTTCATACTGTGCAACGTCAAAACCTTCTTCATAAACCAATGTTACGCCATCAGGTGTTGTAATTGTTCTTGTAGCAAGTACAAATAATGCTTTGTATGTTACATCGCCTGTAATTACTTCTTCACTAAGGTCAACAGGTTCGTCCTGTTCGTTGTACCAGCCTTCGAATACATAACCAACATCAGGTGTAGTTACAGGTTCTTCTGTAATTGTTCCTCCTGCTTCTACAGGTACACTGCCAGGAGTAACAGTACCGTGTTCTGCTGTAAATGTTACTGTGTAACCTTCATCTGCTGTGATTGCATCTTTAATAGCTACTGTGCTTGCTGCTTTGCTGATAATTACATTTGTTTCAAATGTAATGTCACCTGAAAGTGTTACATTTGATGCATTATTTCTAAGCTCAATTGCACAATTTCTTGCATCTGCACCTTCACCATAAAGAGCAAATTTACCACCGATGATTGTTGCTTTTACAGGATAGCCTGCATTAACACTATTTACATCATTAGCTGCATTCAAGCCTGCTTTTCCTGCAGAAAGAGTACAATTTTTTATTGTTATT